>NZ_JAMXRY010000100.1:0-4966 GCF_024124525.1 Halomonas sp. OfavH-34-E
ATCCCCCTGGTCTTCTTGGGCAGCACCGACAACAACGCCGACACCGACGAGATTCCGCTGCTGACCATGGCGAAGGCGGCGCTCAAGAGCTACCAACTCTCGGCAGACTACTACACCAGCCTCCATTACACCTCGCATCCCCAACCGTGGATCGCCGCGGACCTGGGCGAGGACGAGCAATTCAGTGTCAGCGGCCCCATGGCCGCCTGGAATGTGGGCAAGGACGGCAAGGTCGGGTATCTCGAGTTTCAGGGCGCGGGCATCGAGGCCAACCGCACGGCGATGCAGGACCAGCGCAACACTGCGCTCGAGGCCGGAGCTCGGGTGATCGACGCCGGAGCCGACGAATCTGGCGAGGCCCGCAAGGCCCGCCAGAGCGATCAGCACACCAGCCTGTACAGCGTGGTGGTGACGGCCGCCGAGGGCATTGAGCAGCTGCTTCGCTACTTCGGCCGCTGGCTGAACTTGCCGCAGGCCGACATCGATGCCATCACGTTCAAGGTCGAGCCCGAATTCACCAAGGCCGAGATCGATGCCGCAATGATGGGCATCGTTCGCGATCTGCGCCTGGCCGACGAGGTGCCGCAGGCGGTCCTGTTCGAGTCGTTGCGCAAGGCCGGGGTCACCAATCTCGCCGACCAGGACCTGTTGGCCCTGCTCGATGGTCAGGTAACCGACGATGAGTGATCGTGAGGACGCACAGCGCCGGATCGTCACCGCTCTGGCGCAGCATGTCTCATACCTGCACCGCACCGGCACAGCGCACGTCAATAAGGCGCTGGCGATCATCGACGAAATGAGCGCCGAGATTCCCCGGGAGATCGGCGAGCGCCTCGACAACCTGACGCCAGCCGAGCTCCAGGCATTCGCCCGGGGCCGCTACCACACGACTCGGCTCAAGGGGTTGCGCGACGCAATCGACCGCTGGGCGGCAACGCTGGCTGAGCGCATAGAGAGCATGAGTCTCGAGGAGCTGGCGGCGCTAGCGAACCAAGAGGCTGGCTACGTTCGCGACCTCATAGCACAGGCAGCCGAGGGCGATATCCCGCCGGCTCCTGCTGTGGCATCGGCCGCTCTCTCCCGACCGGTGATGGGGGAGTTCGTCGAGGACATGCTGGCCGACATCGGGCCAGCCACCCGCAACCGGGTCTACAGCACCATCCGCCAAGGCGTCAGCGAGGGCCAGAGCAACAGCCAAATCATCCGGGCCCTGCGCGGGACACCGGCGCTCAAGTACCGCGACGGCGTGCTGCAGACGACACGCAACAACGTCGACAACGTGGTTCGCACGGCCCGGCAGCACATGAGCAACGAGGCCTACCGGGAGACCTACATCGCCCTAGGCGTCACGCATGTGGTATGGGTGGCTCAGCTTGAGGGCCGGACCTGTCGCCGCTGCGCCCCGCTAGACGGTCGGCGCTGGAAGATCGACGAGCCACACCCGGAACCGCCGCTTCATCACCGATGCCGATGCAGCCTGGCGCCCTCCCTCGACGGCGACATCATGGGCCAGCGGCCCTACGTGCGCGCCCTTAAGGTCAAGGGACGCGACGACCAGGCCAAGTTCCGCAGCATCGGCAACATGACCAAGAAGCAGCGCGAAGCTGCCGGCCTTGAGGTTGGTCAGGTTAGCGCAGGCACCACATACGCCGACTGGTTCGCGAGCCAGAGCGCCCGGTATCAGCGCGAATGGCTGGGAGACCGGCGCTACCGCCTCTACAAAGAGGGCGGCTACAGCCTGGACCGATTCACCGATCCTCGGCAACGCGAGTACACGCTGGACGAGTTGAGAGCACGCGACCGCGAGACATTCGCCGAGGTGTTTGGCGAGGCGGCATGAGGTAGGCTGACAGCATGACCCCAGCCGATCCCGATTTCATCACCTGGTGGCGACTGTGGCGCCTGCTGCAGTCCGGCAGCGGAACGCTCGCCGACCAACTCCAGGCCCGCCTCTGCTGGAACCTCTCTTTCGAGGTTCGACGCCGCCTAGGCGATTTCGAAGACTGACCAACAATTTTATTCAAAGCCCCGCCATTGAGCGGGGTTTTTTAATGGCTGCTCGCCAGGCGGGCGGCCTCAACGCGCTCAAGGAGCACAACACCATGCCACTGGAAATCGACTTCTCTGAACTCGGCATCGAGCTGGAAGAAGACAAGGCCAAGGCTCTCAAGGAGGCGCTGGACGCCAAACATGAGGAAGCGCTCAACAGCGAGGTCAGCGGCCTCAAGTCAAAGCGCGACCAACTGCTCGAATCACAGAAAACGCTCAAGTCTCAGCTCAAGCAATTCGAGGGGCTGGACCCCGAGCGGGCCCGCAGGCTCGAGCAGCAGCTGGCCGAGAACGAGGAGGCCCAGCTGATCGCCGACGGCAAGCTCGACGAGGTGCTGAACAAGCGCACAGAGCGGATGCGGGAAGGCTATGACCGCCAGCTGAGCGAGGCTCAGCAGACCGCAGAGAGCGCCAAGGCGTTCGCCGACAAGTTCCGCGGCCGGGTCATGAGCGACGAGATCCGAACTGCGGCCGCCGAAGTCGGCATCGTGGACTCGGCTGTTCAAGACGCAGTCTACCGCGCAAGTTCGCTGTTCGAAGTCGATGACGAGGGCAACGTTGTGCCCCGAGAGGAGGCCGGTCTGGATGCAGACGGCAAGCCTCTCACCCCTTCCGCATGGCTTGAGTCCATGCGAGAGAAAGCTCCGCACTGGTTCCCGCAGCCCAAGGGGTCAGGGGCGCCGGGTGGCGGAGGTGGTTCCTCAGCGCCAAGGGCGTGGAAGGACGCGAAGTCTACCGCCGAAAAGGTGGAAATCCTGAAACGCAAGCAAAACCAATGAGGTAGCGCCCTATGGCACTCTCTGATATGAAAGTCTTCAACGACTTCCTGTACTCGGCAGCCACCGAGACCATCCGCCAGCAGATCGAACTGTTCAACGCCGCCACCGGCGGTGCTCTGCAGCTCCAGCAGGCGGGCAACGTGGGCGATTTCGCTAACGAGGCCTCCTACAAGGCCATCGCCAACCTGATGCGTCGTCGCAACGCCTACGGCACCGGCGCCGTCACCCCGACCACTCTGGCCCAGATGGACCATGTGGCGGTGAAGATCGCCGGCGGCACCTCCCCGGTGGAGTTCCAGCCGCAGCAGTTTCAGTGGATCCAGCGTCAGCCCGAAGAGGCCGGTGTGGTGATCGGCGAGCAGGTCGCTCGAGGCGTCATCGCCGATGAGGTGAACACCGCTATTCTGGCCCTGCAGACCGCGATGATCGGCAACTCCGCCGTGGCGCACGACGCCACCGCTGGCACTCTGAATCTGAACGCCCTCAACAAGGGCGCCGGCAAGTTTGGCGATCGCATGATGGACATCATGGTCTGGGTGCTCCACTCCAAGCCGATGACCGACCTGTTCGACGGCGCCCTGACCAACGGCAATCAGCTGTTCGAATTCGGCACCGTGCGCGTCACCCAGGATGGTTTCGGCCGCCGGTTCGTGATGACCGACTCTCCTGCGCTGTACGAGGCCGATGGTGGCGGTGCTGGCACCGACCACTATCACACCCTTGGCTTGGCCGAAGGCGCCGCGGTTGTCGAGGACAACAACGACTACTACGCCACCGTCGAGGAGAAGACCGGCGACGAGAACATCCGCCGGATCTTCCAGGCCGAGTACACCTACAACCTCGGCCTCAAGGGCTACTCCTATGGCGGCACCAAGTCGCCCGACGACGCCACCATCGGCACCGGCGGGAACTGGTCGCAGATCGCCAGCGATGTTAAGGACACCGCCGGCGTCATCGTGACCTCTCTGTGATCCCTGGCGGGCGGCCTACGGGTCGCCCGCTGGCCAGCTGATAGGAGTCAGCCATGCACCTGATCTACACCACGCGCCGCCGCGGCTTCGAGCCCGGGCGGCAGTACCGCAATCCCCGCTTCTTCGCCGGCGCCGACAAGGCCGCCACCAGCGTCACCGTCGAGGGCCATCACCCCGACGTGGTCGCCGCCTACGAGTCCGCCGGCATCGAGGTCGAGGTGATCGGCGCCGAAGAACCGCGTCCAGACGATGCCGAGTCCGACGAGCGGGCCCGCCGCGCCGAACTGATGGACGCCATCGAGCAGACCACCGGCAAGCGCCCCGGTGCCAACACCAAGACCGAGACCCTGGAACAGCGGATGGCCGAGATCGAGTCCAGCAGCCAGGACGAAGACGGGCAGGAGTAACCCATGGCCACCTACGTCACCGTTGACGATGTCGACACCAAACTGGGCGCGGGCTGGGAAGGCACGGGCGACAAGACGCGCGCCGTGCTGGATGCTAACACCTGGCTGACCGCCAAGCGGGTCCGGCTCTCCGACCCTGTCGACGATGACGTGGTCATGGCCGGCGCCCTGCTGGCCCAGGAGGCGGCGAATGGCCGGCTCTACGCCGACACCGACGGCGCCGTGAAGCGCGAGCGGGTCAGGGCCGACACCGTCGAGGTGGAGACCGAGTACCAGGACGGCGCCCAGGCGCAGACCGGCGCGCTGTCGATGATCTCCGACCTGCTGGCCCCGTACCTGCCGAAGACCAACGGGGTCACCATCCTCAAGAGGTTGTAATGGGCTACATCCAGGACAAGATCAACGCCAAGGTGCCCAAGGCGTTCGACGGCAAGCTGAGTGACGCCGTGCGGCCCTTCACTGGCTCCCGCGAGATAGCCGGCGAGTACGATCCAGTGACTGGCAGCAGTACGACAACGGTAGCCTACTCTGGCCGAGGGGTATTCAGCGGATACTCGGTCCAAGAGGTCGACGATCAGCACATCAGGCGTACCGACGTGAAACTCTCCGGCGTACTCCAGAACGAACTGATCTTGGACGCTGACCAGGCCCCGGCCACGCCCAAGGTCGACGACACCATCGACGGCATGCTGGTGGTTAACGTTGGGCAGGATCCGGCCAAAGCCACTTGGACTCTGCAGCTCAGGAGACCGTAAACTGA
>NZ_JAMXRY010000101.1:0-4924 GCF_024124525.1 Halomonas sp. OfavH-34-E
GGCGGGTTCTCATGCGGCCCTCCCGTGCTGCCAGTAGCGGAGGGTGACGCCGCGGGCCATGGCCAGCAGCTGGCTGTCCAGCAACTTCACGCGGTGCAGGCGCGGCGCCGGACGAACCTCGCGGGGCATGTAGCCGTGTGCCCTGACGATGCCGTGGCGGTAAGGCTCGATCTCCATCAGGCCGGCGAACTCTGGCAGCTCGCCTTCCTTGACGATCCCTGGCGCTGTCACCATCCAGAAATACGACGGCGGCACCAGGCCGCAGCAGTTCGAGCCGGCCTCGGCCATGCGAGCCGTTTCCTCGGCCCTCGCCTTGGCGTCGGCCAGCGTTTCCGCCCTGGCGAACTTGGCGCAGCGATGTCGACCGTCGTGGCAGCGGCAGTCGCCGCGGATATGGCGCAGCTCGGCCAGCCAGTCGGCGCGGCTGATCTTGATCTCGAAGGCGTGGCCGAGCCGGGCCTTGGTCATCGATGCCACGTCGGCCTCCGGGCCCCACACGGCCCCGCAGTTGGGGACCGTGATCTCGTGCTTGGCGCGATAGCACCAGGCGTAGACGACGTCCTGCACCAGGGCTTCGGTCAGGGGAGGGAGGTCAGCATCCATCCAGCACCTCCCTAGCCCGTCGGCGCTCGGCTTCACCCCTTGTGCGCAAGCACCTTGCCGCGCGCCTGTAAGCAGCCCTTTCGGAGGTGGTGTCCGCGTCAGACTCGTCGCGCTTGAAGTTCAAGGCCTCCTGCTTCAGGACCTCCTCGAGCTTGGCAGCAGCCAGGAATTTCAGCGCCTCCCGGAACTGCTCGACGTAGTTGTCTGTGCAGCGAGCGCCCCAGCTGTTCACCAGGCATTCTTCATCGGGCTCGATGTCGGGAAAGTCTTCGTCTGGCTTCCCCGGCACCATAAGGAGCCTGGATTCGACGGCATGCAGGTACCTGGCGAAACGGGCGGCATTCTCGACGTTTGTCAGCAAGACGCCAGCCGTCCTGGCCGCCTCGCCAATGCCAAACATGCGGCAAATCTTGTCCATCGTCTCGGCCAGGGTGGCGCGCTCTGCCTTCAGCTTCTCCAGCAGTGAATGCACCGGGCCGACAGGGGCCTCTTCACCTTCGTCCACCAGCGCTGCCTTCAGGGCGGTCAGCTCCTCGCAAGCGCTGTGGAAGCAGCCACGCAGCTGGTTGCGGTCCTGCTCCATCTCTACTAGACGGCGGGCCAGCTCATAGGCCGACGTGGTGTCGGCCAGCTGCTGAGCCTTCTCGTGGATCTCGAAGTTGTTCACTTGCCACCAGCCTTGCGCACGGCGCGCGCGACCTTCTGGATGGTGGCCGGGCCGATACCCTTGATGCCGGCCAGGGCCTGGCGCTTCGCCTCGGTGTCGACGTCGGCGAGCATCTCGTAGCCGGCGCCCTCGAGGCGCGTCACGATGTTGTTGGCGAGCTCTAGGTCCTCGACGCGCTGGCAACCGTTGTCCTGGCGCCACTTGGCGGCCAGGCGGCGGGTGGCGCCTCGGATGAAGGCGGCGTGCTGGCCGGCCATGATGCCGTCGATCAAGCCGCAGAAAACGAGCTGGTGATTCTCCGCCTTGTCCAGGGGCTCGCTGCTGACCATGTACCAGCGATCGGGCTCGTGGATGTGCACCTGGTTGAAGGCCAGCTGCACCATGACGCTCTCGTCGTCGTTCTTTATCGTGGCGTGAGGCCCGGGGTCGCTGCCCGGCTTCTCCTCGGCGGCCTTGTCGCGGCGTGCCAGCTCGGCCTCGAGCTGCTGGACGCGCTGCCGGGCCTGGTGGCGAACCTGGGCCAGCTCCTTCTTGCCATCGGCCTTGTCCTTGGCCAGCTTCTCGGCGCGCTCGCGCTGCTGGTCGGCTTCGGCCTTGGCCCTGTCCCGGCCTGCGGCCGCGCTCTCGGCGCGGCGCTCGGCCTTGGCCAGCTCCTGGCGAAGGTCCTGGTTGTCGAGCGCGAGGCGAATCGCCTCGTCGTAGGGGTTGAGTGCGGCGCGCGCGGGCGCGCACTCGCCCACATGGGCGGGTGCGTTCATCGTGATCTCCAGCGGTGGTGAGAAGGCGTCAGGCGCGGTGATTGGCCAGCTGCCGGCGAAGCTCGTGGTTGTCTTCGCAGACGGCCATCACGGCTTCCAGGAAGGTGCTCGGCTTCTTGAGCATGCCGGATCGGCGGATGACCTCGTCCAGGTGGCGGCGCGCCTCCTGTTGATCCTCGAGCTGGCTAAGCTGGTCGAGGCGCTCGGCGAGTCGCGCCTTGTCGTCCTCCAGCTCCTGATTGCGTTGCAGCACCTGCTCGCAGAACGGGCAGTCCGGTGCCTCAGTCGGGGCGGTTGCGTGGGCCAATGACGTCATGACACCTCCTCGAGCACCTTGCGGGTGCCGCTGCTGTCCATGGGTGCGACCACACCCTGTCGCTCCAGGGCCTCGACGAGCCGTGCCGCGCGGTTGTAGCCGAGCTTGAACTTTCGCTGCACGGCAGAGATTGACGCCTTGCCGCTCTCGACCACGAAGCCGCGCACCTCGGCCAGCAGCGGGTCGGGCTCGTCGGTGCCGGGCGCGGCCGAGGCTTCGCCGGCAAGGCTCGGGCCGCCAGCGGGCAGGGCTTCGGCCTCGCCGCCCAGCCACGCGATCAGGCGCTCGACGCACGAGGCCAGCGCTTGGGCCATCAGCAAGAAGTCGGTCTCCAGCCGCACCAGGGCGTCGTCGCCGTCGTCGGCCTGTCCGGCCTCGTCGATCAGGGCATCATCGAACCGCAGCGACTTCAGCGTCAGGTCGTCGTGCAGCACGAAGCTGAGCCGCCCCTCGATCGCCAGGGCCAGCTTGCTGGCCTGGCGCCCGCTTTCGAGCAGCTGCTGCACCTCGTCGGTGTCGAGGTCCAGCTGGCGGGCCCGCACCACGCCGTCGTCACCCTTGGCCTTGAGCTCCACGGTGTCGCCGATCGCCAGGTCTTCGGGGCGGGCGCCTGGATCGCCGAGCCAGGTTGTCATGGCGCGCATGGGCAAGCTGTGAGTGGCCAACGGCGTGACCTTCAGGCTGCCGAGCGATTCGCGCAGCAGGTCCAGCGACTCCTCGGCCCGCTTGCGGCTGCTAGTGTTGATGCCGATCAGCGAGCGCTTGGTGTCCCACCAGACGTCGACCTTCTGGCTGCGCACGAAAGCCCTGGGCAGCAGCTCCTCGTACACCTGCTCCTTGAGCGTGAGCTTCTCTTGGCGACGCAGCTTCCGCTTCTCCTCGGCCTCGATCGCCTCCACTCGCTCCTCGACCTCCTCGCGAACGACGCTGGCCGGCAAGATCCGCTCCTGACGCAGCATGGTCAGTAGGCGATGGCCTTGGAGCTCGTGGCAAAGCTGGCTCCCGTTGCGGCCGGCGGGCGGCACCCAGCCGCAGCGGCGTGCCTCGCTGCCACCCAGCGGCCGATACGCATTCTCGGACAGGGCTTCCTCGAGGCGCTCAAGGCCGAGGATCTCGGCCACGTCGTGCAGGCGATAGAGATGCAGGTGTTTGAACCACATGGTGTTGTCTCCAGATGATGGCCGCCCGGCGGGCGGCGTCAGGGATTCAGGCGGTGGCGAACATGTCGCGCTGGCGTTGGTGCTCAGCCGTTCGGGGTGAGAGCCATAGGCATTCGGTGCGCTTCACCGATCCGAGGCGGCCGGACCCGGATGTCGGGAGCGCCACCCGAGTCCAGCCAGGCAGGCGGTTGTTGTAGAGCGCCGAGTCATAGCCGCTGATCACGACGAAGCCTCTCAGGTGCCTGACGGTGTCCAGCAGGGCCTCGTGGTCTTCGATGGCCATCTCGTGGCGGTAGTAGCGGCTGCTTCCCTGGCTGCGCGTTTCCGGCAGGTAGGGCGGGTCGATGTAGTGCACCGTCTCCCGGGTATCGTGCTGGCCCATGACGTCGATGGCTGGGCGGTTCTCGATGACGACCGACCGAAAGCGGTCGCAGAATGCCGGGATCATGTCGGCGATTCGCGCCCAGGCATGGGCCACGCCGAGGTGGGCGCCGTCCGGTCGCGTGTAAGTCCGCATGCCGGAGTTGCCGCCGCTTGCCCCGGCCGAGCCGAAGCTCGCCCACGAGCGAAACAAGGTTCTCCGGGCCTGCTCGACCGGGTCGCCGTCCGACTCTTGCGAGAGGTCGAACTCGTCGCGAGCATAGGGTGTGAAACGGCAGGCCTGTGCCAGCCGCTCGGCCGATTCAGGGTCGCGCAGCACCCGGAACACGTTGACGACTTCGCCATCCAGGTCGTTGTAGACCTCGGCCGGCGTCGACGGCTTTCGCATCAGCACGCTGGCGGCGCCGCCGAATGGCTCGACGTAGACCTGGTGCCTCGGGAAGTGCTGGATCACCCATTCGGCAATGCGATGCTTGCCGCCGTGGTAGCGCATGACAGGGCAGTGCATGGGCAGCCTCCTTGCAGGGCTGCCTCAGTGGGCAGCCTTGGGATCCGGGGATTCGGGGCGGCGCAGCGACAGGCCGGCGGCGACCTGGCGGACCCAGATGGGCGTTGCGCCCAGGGCGAACGTCTCGCCGCTCCAGGCCAGCAGCAGCGTGGTGCCCATCACGCCGGCGATGGCCTCGGCGGCCGGCGCCGGCACCGCGTTGCCGATGCGTTCGCGCCAGGCGCTGTCATTCAGGCCGTCGAGCTCGAGCTGCTCGGCGGGATCGACGAGGCCTTGCAGCGCGGCGAGCTCGAGCGTCGTGAACGGCCTGTGCCAGGTTCCGTCCAGTGCACGAATCTGGGCGACCAGTCGCTCGTTGGCCGCCGGCAGGTATTCGCCTTCGAGGGGAGGGTGTGCGAGCCCCTGCCGAGGATCGGCAATCGACCAGGGCCCGTTGTCGTGGCCCGCCGATGCCGAGACGGCGCCGCAGGACGCGCGCCAGGGCACCACGCCGTAGTGGCCCGCCGTCAGGTAGTTGCTGCCCTTGCCGCG
>NZ_JAMXRY010000102.1:0-4347 GCF_024124525.1 Halomonas sp. OfavH-34-E
GGTTGCCACGGTGTCCTGGCCAGCCGCATCCTGTGGGCCGCCAGGAATACCATTGGGCAAGCCATCTTCATCCAGCAGCGCCAGGGCGGTGACCTGGGTGGTGCTGTCCTGCGCCAGCAGTGTGGCGACAGTGGACTGATTCAATGATGAATCGGTGTTGAAGTTCATTGGGTAATTCCTTGCATGAATGCCATTAGGGAAGGCGGGGCTTGTTAAACGTAAGCAAGGAAAAAAGAGGGCGACATTGTCCTCATGGACGAGTGTGTGGGAATCAGAGTAGAGCGAGTCAGGGGAGCACACATCAGCAATTTGAGCTGACTTCTACAAGAGTTTTTGACCTTTTTTGCCAAAAAGTTTTTTTCCTTACATGGGTGTATATCGGTCACGAGGGCGCTGGAATATGCACCACTGTTCATTGTAATGCCGGTCGTTGTTACGCAGGTCGTTGTAACGAAGATAGAGGCGACCATGTCGGGGCTAATAGCCGTTTAACGCTGTCGATTCGGTTTCCTGGGCGGAGGTGTTCCCCCAAGGCGGTGCGGGAGCGAGTTGTACGGCATCGATGGTAGTGTGCCGGTCGGGTTGCATCTGTTGATCACCTTCAATCGCTTCCCGAGGGCTGGCGGAAGCCGGTTCATGACGCTTCTGGCGGATAATTCTGTTGGTACACCGGATGACCGATGTCAGGATTCGGCGAGCAGCCCTTGTGGGTTGCCAGTAGACGTAGACTTTAGTTTTATATGTTATTGATTTATATGACTGCGTCCATCGGGTGGTTGGCGCTTTTCGGTACTTTCAGGTATCGGGTAGCGCTTCCTGAAAAGCGTCATCATTGGAGCCTGAACGGCACAGAAGCTCATTCTGGGATATCATTCTTCGATACGACTTTTCTCCCTGATATGTTCCACTTTTTTTAATGGGAAGGAACCCATTTCTATTCAAACAATACGCAGTGCAAACTCTCGACCGGATATGGCGATCGGCGATGCCTGTTTCCTTGCAATAGTGGTGGGAAGAAGGCATGCGAAGAGAAATTTACATGGCATGGAGCCATGACGGACGGGGCGGCTATAGTATTGTGTCTAGCTGGCGAGGCCGATCATTAGGGCTTGTCTGAAAAGTGCCTGCGCTCGGTAATACGGCGTTAAAAATCGGCTGGTGCGCCAGCCCGGTCAAAATGCTCATTTACATCCCGTAAACTGCGCTTTCTCAACGATTTTATCCTTGTCTAACCTTCGCTCGTCGACTTTTCGGACAGCGCCTAGCAGATGGTGGTTGAAGAATGAAAACGCGCCACCCGATGATGGATCGAGTGGCGCGTCGTTTTTCTTACGTCATCGTTATCTAGCTGTCGATATTATTCCACATCGAGCTGTCCATGCTGAACTAGCTGGTTAAGGAAGCTATCGCTGGAGGCTCCCGCCATGTGGACGTTGGTCAGGGTGATAACCTGGTCGGCACCCGCACCGGAGGCGCCGATACCGCCGTCCGATTTTGCCGACAGCACGGTGTTGTCTCCGTCTTGACTTGCATGAAGGTACTCGGACACGTCCTCCTCGCTGGCGTCGTGGAGAAGATCGGACAGATCCAATGTATCCGCATCGGCGTTTGTCGCGGTATCTCCCAGGGTGAAGTTGTTCACCACATCCATGGAGGGATTGGTGGACGTTCCCTCATCTCCCGAGAGGAACACGATGGTGTCTGCACCGACTCCCGCCCAGATTTCGCCGTCACCATCATCGGAGTTGCCGGTATCAAGACTGCGAGCCGACGCTATTCTTGTGTTCGATCCGGAAGACGGCAACGCCAACTCGAGGTTTCCGTTGACCCTGTCTCCATCCCCATCGGCTCCTTGAACCGGCAGTGTCAGGGCTCCGCCATTGCCTCCTCCCAAGTCTCCCTTCTCAAGCCAGGAAAACTCGAAGTCAGCGCTCAGAGCAAATCCATACCAGTCATGTAGTCCCTTGAACTCCAGGGCTTCGAATGGTTCGTCGGTGGTTATCTCGAAGCGAGCAGTACTCGGGATGTTCATGATGCGCAATGAGCCGTCGTCCAGCTCGGTAATATCCAGGCGCGAGGTGATATCGCGTCCTGCCGTGTCGAAGAAGCGAATATCACCTCTGCTCAAGGACAGCACGTTTTCCTGACCAACTTCGTAGGGATGCCCACTGGTGGCGTTGCCATCCGGCGCCAGGCCAAAGGCCTTGATCGCGACCATGGGGAATTCCATCCTCTCGGCGCGCACCATGACGTCGCTGAAGAAGGTCACCCCACGATGATCTTCCCAGTTGGGACGATTGCTGGAGAAGGCTAGATCGTCGACAAAATCGATACGAGTGATTTCGTTCTCGCCGGTCAGCATATCGCTACCGTCCGCGACGAAGCCATTCTCATCAGTCCTCAGGAAACTAACCCTGCTCCCACCATCGTCTACCGACCAGGCGGATACCACCACATCTGGGGCGACGCCGCCATTGTCGAAGGCGAGGTAGCGAGACCCGACTCCGGATTCACCCTGGAACTGGTATGGGATAAGGACCTCTTTGGTGGCGTCGCTGAAATTGAGACTTGACTGCCCGATGGGGCCGATGCCGTCATCGAAGACGTTGACGGAGTAGCTGGAACCATCCGACGCCAGCGTGACCTCGAATGCCACGAAGCCACCAGCGGTGGTCGCCTTGAGTGTCAGCCCATTACCACTCAGCTGATAAGTGAGGGTGTCGCCGTTCGAGGTTCTGACCGGCAAGCCACTCGGACTTGTCACCTGGGTACCCGCCAGTGCTGAACCGAAGGTCAGCGAACCGGCACCGTCGGCTCCGAAGAAGCTGATGTCGGCGGTGGCCCCATCGGTCAACTGACCGACCTGGACCGCTGAAGTCCTGGGTGAGTCGTCATCGACCACGACGACCAGGTTGCCTTGTGCCGTGTCACCGTCGCTGTCCGTGATGGTGTAACTGACGTTGAAGCGCAGATCATCCTCGGTACCCGCGATCGGGTGGTCGAGCGGCTGAGAGAGTACAACTCGGTACTGACCCGTAGCGGTATTGAGGATGTCGATGGCGATGACACGGTTGCCGGCTTGATCAAGACCCACCAGGGACAGGGCATTGCTGCTCAGGAAGTAGCGAATATCCTGACCGTCGGATGTCTGTGCAGGCAGACCCGAAGTGTCTGAGCCCCAGGCGAAGCCACCGCCGGCGGCGGGTCCGTCGTCGCCAAAGCTGTAACCCAGCAGCCCCGTCACCACTACCGCCGTGCCTGCGACATCACCATTGCCACCCGCATTGCCGCCTGGCAGACCATCCTCATCGACCACGGCGACCACTGGAGCCGAGCCTTCGGTTTCTGGCGTGGTGGGCTCAGTGCCGCCGTCGGCGACCGCGACGCTAAGGTTACCGCTGACAGCGCTGCCGTCGCCATCGGTGGCGGTATAGTTAATGGTGGCGTTGCCGACGAAGCCGGGATTGGGCGTGAAGGTCAGGGTGCCGTCCGGGTTCACCGCGACGGTACCGACTGCCGCGCCGCCCTGGACGGTGGCGTTGGTAATGTCGCCGGAGCCGTCGGCGCCGAACTGGTCGTTGCCGAGCACATCGACGGTGACGGTGCCATCGTTGTCGGTGGTGGCGCTGTCAGCGTTGGCCACCGGCATGTCGTCGTCGACCGTGACGTCGATGCTCCCCGAGGCGCTGTTGCCAACGCTGTCGGTGATGGTGTAGCCGAGGCTGAAATCGATATCGCTCTCGACGTTGGGACTGGAGTGATCCAGCTGTCGGCTCAGTACTACCCGGTAGCTACCGTTGGCGACGTTGGTCACTTGCACCGAAATGACACTATTGCCGTTGCTGTCCGTGCCAAACAGGGAAAGCCCGTTGGCGCTTATCGACCAGGTGACCGGGCTTCCGCCGGATGTCAGGGCAGGCAGTCCGGCGGTGCTCCAGGCAAAGCTGCCGGGGCCGTCGCTGCCAAAGCTATAGCCCAGTGAGCCAGTCGCCACGGTACGCTCCCCCGGGACATCACCGACGCCACCGGCAATGCCTCCAGGCAGACCATCTTCGTCGACGACAGCATTAGGGGCGTTGGTATTGGGGTCGCCATCGCTATCGGGTGTGGAGGGATCAGTGCCGCCATCGGCGACCGCCACATTGAGGCTACCGCCGACCGTGCTGCCGTCGCCGTCGGTGGCGATATAGTCGATGGTGGCGTTGCCGACGAAGCCAGGGTTGGGCGTGAAGGTCAGGCTGCCGTCCGGGTTGACTGCGACGGTACCGACGGTCGCGCCACCCTGAACGGTGGCACCGGTTAGCGCGCCTTGACCATCGGCGCCGAACTGGTCGTTACCGAGCACAT
>NZ_JAMXRY010000103.1:0-4269 GCF_024124525.1 Halomonas sp. OfavH-34-E
CGCGCTGGCCACGGCGGCGTCGACGTCGCTGGCATCGCCGGCGGTGATCTCGGCGATCTGGGTCTGGCGGTAGGGATCGGTCACCGCCAGGCGCCGGCGGCTGTGACTATCCACCCAGCGGTTGTCGATAAACTGTTGTGTCAGCTGTTGCACGGAGGGACTCCAGGGGCAAAGACATTGGAAGGAATAAGCGAATGAAATGATCGGCGAGATGAGGGCTCGTTACGCGCTCAGGCCTGGTGGCGATTGAGCCAGTCATCGATCAGGGCGTGGCAGTGACGGCCCGAGAAGCTCGGAAAGTGGCCGCCGTGCACCGTGGCGATCGGCAACCGCCGCAGGCGCTCGAGGCTCGCCGCGTAGTCGTCCAGGTCGCTGTGATAGGCGTCCTCGATCAGCTCACCGTCGTAGATGATGTCGCCGCTGATCAGGGTGGCGCTGGCGGCCTCCCACAGGGCGATGCCGCCGGGCGAATGGCCGGGGGTGTGGATCACCTCGAAATGGCGATCGCCCAGCTCGATGACGTCACCGTCCTCCAGCGTCTCGATACGCGGCGGCGCCGCAATGCGATAGCCGCTGTGGGCGTAGGGCAGCGGTGGCAGGGCGTCGAACATGGCGTCGTCGAGAAAGGCCTCGGCCAGGGTGCGACGGTTGTCGGGGCTTGCCAGGATATTGGCCTCGGCGCGATGAACGTGGCAGCAGTCGAACTCGTGAGCGGCGCCGATATGATCGAAGTGGGTGTGGCTTGCCACCGCCACGATCTCACGTTCGGCCAGTAGTGCCACGCGCTCGCGCAGTGGCACCGCGCCCAGGCCGAAGTCCACCACCAGATCGCGCTCGCGGCCGCGAACGTGCCAGATATTGCAGCGGTAGAACGGCTTGATGGCCGGTTCGTCGATCAGGGTGATGCCGTCGGCCAGGCGCTGGGTGCGATACCAGCTGGCGGCGTCACCCCGGGGCAGGGTGAAGGTGCTCACGTGTTGCCTCCCGGCAGGGCGCGCAGGTCCTTCAGGTAGTCCTGGTGGCTGCGGCTCTCGTCGATACGCGAGTGTTCGATGTCCACTACCAGCACCCCGGCGTCGTTGCCAAGGCGCCCCAGCACCTCGCCGTCCGGTCCCGCCACCAGGCTGTTGCCGCAGTAGTGCAGCTCGCCCTCGATACCGGCGCGGTTGATGCAGGCGACGAAGCGCTGGTTGTCCAGCGCCCGGGCGCGGATCTGCAACTGCTGGCGTTCGGCGTTGGGCACCATGTTGGCGGTGGGCGAGAGGATCACCTCGGCGCCGGCCTGGGCCAGCGCTCTGGCCATCTCCGGGAACTCGTTGTCGTAGCAGATCATCAGGCCCAGGCGGCCGAGCCGGGTGTCGACCACGCACAGCTCGTCACCGGGGATGAAGTACTGATGTTCACGATCCCATAGCTGGCGCTTGTGGTAGCAGGCCAGGGTGGTGCCGGCGTCGTCGATCAGCACCGCCGAGTTGGTCAGGCGGCCGTCGGCCTGGCGCTGGGCCAGGCCGAACAGCAGGTGCAGGCGATACTGGTGCGCCAACCGGGCGACCTGATCGATCAACTCGCCTTCGTCGGCCAGTTCATCGAGCCGTTCGAACACGTTGTAGCCGGTCAGCGCCAGTTCCGGCAGGGCCAGCAGCTGGGCGCCGGCGGCCACCGCCTGCTGGCACAGGCCATCGAGGGCATCGAGGTTGGCGGCGACATCCGCGTGGACGGGGTCGGTCTGGGCCAGCATCAGGCGCATGGATCAGTCTCCTTGGGCAGCGAGGCTGGAACGGGTGAACAGGGCACAGCCCAGCCAGTAGAGTCCGCCGGTGATGACGAACACCGGCAGCGAGGCACCGATGGACAGCGGTGCCACCAGGGTCCAGTAGGCCGCCAGGGCCGCACCGATCAGGTAGGCGCCGATGGCGATACCGGCGGTGGGCCGACCGAGCTGGTGCGGCGAGCGCAGCAGCTCGGCGCTATAGCCGTCACGGCCGACCAGGTAGTAGTCGACGATCATCACCGAGAAGGCCGGAATGAACAAGGCGCCGATCAGCAACAGGAAGTTCTGGAACTGGTCGAGGATACCGGGGATCAGGGCGCCAAAGACCGTCACCACGCCGATCACCAGCGCCGGCTTCCAGAAGGCCATGCCGGGGGACACGTTCATGCACGACAGGGTGGCGCTGTAGACCGCCATCACGTTGGTGGTCATCACCGAGAAGAAGATCACCAGCGCAGCGGGCAGACCAAAGCCGAAGCCGGACAGCAGCCGGGTCGGGTCGTAGGTCTGTTCCATGCCGCCGAGCACCGACAGGCCGGATACCGCGGCACCCAGCCCCATGGCGATCATCGAGGCGCAGACGTAGCCGCCGTAGGTGCCGAGTACCGCGATGCGTCCGCTCTTGCAGTTGCGGTTGTAGTCGGCGGAGGTGGAAATCCACGAGAAGGCGGTGGCGACGACGATGTCGAAGGCGATGCCCAGGGTGATGCCGTTGCGGGATTCGGCGGGCATCTCGAACAGCGCACCGACCTCGTAGTGGCGGTTGAGCTGGTAGACCACGCCGGCCGCCAGCACCATCATGGCCGCCGCCGCCCAGCGCTCGATGCGCTCGATACCCAGGTGGCCGCGCAGCACGATCAGCACCACGATGGTCTCGCACAGGATCGTCATCAGCGGCAGGTTGGAGTAGCCGGTGGTGGCCTCGATGGCGTAGTCCAGGCTCATGCCGGCCAGCAGCGCCTGGATCCAGCTCCAGGCGATCAGCACCGCCATGTTGACCAGCGAAATGATCTTCGAGCCGGTGGGGCCATAGGCGCGGCGGGTCAGGGCCATCGAGGGCAGGCCGGTGCGCTGGCCCATCAGTCCTACCAGCAGCAGCGGAATGGCGCCGATCAGCGAGCCGATCAGGACCCAGGTCATGGCGACCGGGAAGCGCAGATCGGGCACCAGCAGCATGCCGGTGAGGATGGTGGTGACGACCACGTTGGCGCCGAGCCACAGGGCAAAGGTGGCCATGCCTCCCATGCTCTTGTGCTGGTGTTCATCCAGGGTGTCGTGGCCGATCAGCCGCTTGAGTGAAATCATCTAGGAAACCTTTGTGGTTATGGTTGGTAGGTACCGCAGGGGCGCGAAATTGGGAGCGCAAAACGGAGCAGGCAAAAGGAGCAAAAAACGGAGCAAAAGGGCCGGCGCCGTGGCGCCGGCAAAGGGGTCGTCGCTCGATCAGGCCACCGCGGCGTTCCATGCCGTGGCGTCGATCTCGATCAGCATCGGGCCGTCTTCGGGGCGATGGGCGATGGCCCGGGCGAGGCCGGCGGGGTTGCCGACCCGGGTCGCCGCACAGCCGAAGCCGGCCGCCAGGGTCTGGAAGTCCGGTGCCTGGATGTCCACGCCGAGGCGGGTGACGCCGGCGTTGTCCATGAAGCGGCGGATTTCCTCGTAGCCCTGGTTGTGCCACAGCAGCACGATGACCGGCAGCCTTTCCTCCACCGCACAGGCAAGCTCGGTCAGGGTGAACATCACCCCACCGTCGCCCACCAGCGCCACCACCGGCAGGTCCGGCTGGCCGAGGCTCGCGCCCATGGCCGCGGGCAGGCCGTAGCCGAGAGTGCCGTAGCCGGTGGACGCGTTGAAGAAACGGCGCGGCGCGTCCTGGCTGACCAGATGGTTGGCGGCGTAGGTGGTGGCGCAGGAATCGCCCACCAGGATCGCCCCCGGCAGGCTCTCGCGCAGGGTGTCGAACAGCGGCACATAGGGGCGGAAGGCCGGATCATCGGCCAGCGCCAGGGCGCTCAGCGCATCATGTGTACGCTTGCGGCCATCGCGCGAAAGCTGCTCACCGCCGAGGCGCTGGTCGCAGCCGGCGGCCAGCGCTTCGAGGCTGGAGGCGGCGTCGGCTACCAGTGCCAGGTCGGCATGCTGGTTGCGGGCAAGCTGCTCGGGGTCCAGGTCGATGCGAATCAGTCGACCGTCGAGGGTGAAGCCGTCGTCGAACACCACGTCATAGTCGGTCTCGCCAAGCTCGGTGCCGATGGCCAGCACCACGTCGGCTTCATGGGCAAGCTCCCGCACCGCCGGCAGCGAGGCGTTGGCACCCAGGTCCAGCGGGTGGTCGCGGCCGAGCAGGCCCTTGGCGTTGATGGTGGTGACGGTGGGGGCGTCGAGGCTCTCGACCAGACGGCGGGCGGCGTCCGGGGCATCGACGCAGCCGCCGCCGAGCAGCACCAGCGGGCGCTTGGCGTCGACTAGCCAGTCGAGCGCCTGCTCGAGCGCGGCGG
>NZ_JAMXRY010000104.1:0-4078 GCF_024124525.1 Halomonas sp. OfavH-34-E
TTCGCGATCGCTCGAGCGCTTGGAAGGCCTACCAGTCCAAAGGCAAGTCGTGCCCCTGGGTTACCGACTGGGGGGAGATGGCAAAGAAGACGTGCGTGAAGCGGGCCTACAAATACTGGCCCAAGACAGAGCAGCTCGAGCAAGCGATCCACCACCTCAATACCGAGGGCAACGAAGGCTTGGCGGCGGATGGCCCGCAGCGAGACGAGGGGCTCGGTCAGCGTTGGGTGGAGCAGGCTACCAAGGCCGAGAGCACTGAGCGATTGGCTGAGGTATGGCAAGCCGGCCTGGCGGACATCAAGAAGGCCAGAGACATGGCGGCCTATAGCGAGTTCAAGGCAGCGGTCGAGAAGCGCGGTGAAGCGCTCAAGCAGGCCGAGGCCAATACCATCGAAGGAGAGGCCCAATGCGAATCATAGAGTGCGATCAAGGCAGCGCAGATTGGCACCTGGCACGAGCTGGCTGCATTACCGCCAGCATGTTTGAGGCTGCGCGCGCCAGGCTCAAGAGCGGCCCAAAGAAGGGTCAGCCTACTGAGAAGGCGCGGGACTATGCGTTCCGCCTCGCCATTGAGCGCATCAGCGGGCAGCCGCTCGACGAAGGGTTTGAGACCTGGGCGATGAAGCGCGGGCACGAACTCGAGCCAATGGCACGGATGGAACACGAGATGGCCACCGGGCTGATTGTTCAGCATGCAGGGTTCGTCACCACTGATTGCGGGTTCTTCGGCGCCTCGGCTGACGGCCTGATCGACCCCGACGGTGGCAGCGAATACAAGTGCTTTGTGGCGCCAGACAAGCTGCGCGCATTCCACATCGACAACGACATCAGCACGGTCGTGGATCAAGTACAAGGTGGCATGTGGATCACTGGAAGAAAGTGGTGGCACATCGGCCTTTATTGCCCAGCACTGGAGCCGATCGGCAAGCAGCTCTGGTTCAAGGAGTTCGAGCGCGACGACGAATATATCGGCCAGCTCGAGGAGGACCTGATGGCCTTCAAGTCGATGGTGGATGAATACGAACAACTGCTGCGAAGCAAGGCAGCGTAGGAGGAGAGCATGACCGCTGTAGCTGAGAAAGAATCAACAGAGTTGGTCACAGTGCCGTCCAAAGAGACGGCGCTTGAGGTGTTCAAGACTGATAAGGGCTTGGACCCATACCTGGCAACGATCCGCGAGGAGCTGGACGCTTTTCTCGCCGAACCGCCCACCCTGGATACCGCAAAGGGACGGCAAGCCTACGCCTCCATGGCGCACAAGATAGCCCGCAGCAAGACTGCAATCGACAATATTGGCAAGGAGCTAGTGGCCGACCTCAAGCAATTGCCAAAGACCATCGACGCAGAACGGAAGCGGTGGCGTGACCAGCTGGACGCATGGCGCGACGAAGCGCGTGGGCCGCTGAACGAGTGGGAGGCCGCCGAGGAGGCGCGCAAGGAGAAGCACGAAGCCGGAATCCGGCATATCAGGGATTGCGCGATGGGCCTTATCGGCGGCGAGCCCCAGCCGTATGGCCTGCTCTTCCGAGAGCTAGAAGAAAAGGTTGTGATTGACGAGTCATGGGAAGAATACGAGGCAGAGGCCCACAGAGCAAAAGCCGACGCGATGGCGACCTTGAAGGCTGCGTTCGCTGAACACCAAAAGCGAGAAGCAGAGCAGGCCGAGCTTGAACGCCTTCGCCAAGAAGCGGCAGAGCGCGAGCAGAAGGAACGCGAGGAACGCATTGCGCGTGAGGCCGAGGAGCGGGCCCGCCGTGAAGCCGAGGCGGCCGCCCAAGCAGAGCGTGACGCTGCCGCTCGCCGGGAAGCTGAAGCCAAGGCAGCGGCGGAGCGGCGTGAGCGTGAGCACAAGGAAGCAATTGAACGTCAGCGCCGGGAAGCAGAAGCAGAGCGTCAGCGCATCGAAGACGAGCACCGCCGCCGCGAGGAGGAGCGCCTGGCCGATGAGCGTCGCCAGCAAGATGAGTTGGCACGACGCCAGGCCGACAAGGAGCATCGCGCCCGCATCAACCGCGCCGCCCTTGAGGCCATGATTGACGGTGGGATGCCGGAGGACTGCGCCAAGACGGCTATCACGCTCATTGCGAAAGGGCAGATACCCAGTATCACCATCAACTACTGACAGGCCCCACACCGGGGCCTTTTTTGTGGGAGGCGGTATGGAACAACACCAATGGAAGACCACGGAAAAACAGTACGTGAAGCGCCGTCTCGATGAGGGCGCCACCTACAAGGACATCGCAACAGAGTTGGGGCTTGGGCGAGACCAGGTCCATGGCTTGGCGAAACGCAGCGGCTTTACTGATCCCAGTCGTCGCGGCGCGTGGCGTCGGCGAGATTGGTCCGAGATCGACCAGACAGTGCAGGACTGCATCGAGGTCCAGTGCATGTCCATTCGGCAAGTCGTCAGCCATCTGCAGCGGCAGGGCATATCGACCAGCTACTCCAGCATCAACAACCGGGTCAAGCAGATGCCCGCTTCGGTCCAGTTTCAGGCCCGCGTTAACGCGGCCCGTCGCCAAGCCAGCAATGCATATCGAATGCGCCTGCGGATCAAGCGGGCGGCATGAATAAACGCGCCGTGCCCGGTGGCGCCAATGACCGGGACGAGGCCAGGCCACCGTGTCTCAAAACGGAGTCAGCCCGCTGGCCGCCGTCTCCTCAGCTCCACCCGTGCTGAGCGCGGGCGAGTTCACTGCACAGCAGTAGGCGGCAGGGCGGGCCGGGTGCCGCACGTGAAGCGGCAATTTCTTTCCAGCCTCGGCACGCGCCGGGGCTTTTTCATGTCATGGAGAAAAACTCATGGAGCGAATTCTCGATCCGTGCTGCGGGCCACGGTCTATGTGGTTCGATCGTGAGAACCCGAACGCCATTTTTGGCGACATCCGCAGCGAGACCATCACGGTAACTGATCGAAGCCACGGCCGGCAGGATGGAAAGCGAATCCTGCGCATCGAGCCTGACGAACTCATCGACTTTCGCAACCTGCCATATGCCGACGACACATTCCGCCTCGTCGCCTTCGATCCGCCCCATTTAGAGCGAGCCGGCCCCAAGAGCTGGATGGCTGCGCGTTATGGAAAGCTGGGCGATGACTGGCGATACGACATTCAGCGCGGGTTTAGCGAGTGTTTCCGCGTCTTGGAGCCTGAGGGCGTCCTCGTCTTCAAGTGGAACGAAACGCAGGTAAAGCTGCGCGAGGTTCTATCGCTGACGGAGATCCGGCCGCTATTTGGCCAAGTCTCGGGGCGTGGAGGGCTCACCCACTGGCTGGTCTTCATGAAGCCGTATAAGGAGTCCGCATGACACCAGCCGAGTGGATCAACGACATCGAGGTTTGGGGCGAGGTCGGCGCCAGAGCTGTCGAGCAGGCGCTGGCCGATCAGATGTGGAGGGAGTGGGTATGCGGCGAGTAGACAGACTGCGCGGCCTGGTGTCCGTGCAGCAGGAGATCAGGGTGCGGGAAGGACTGCCGGTGCGGTTCAGCGCCCGGCACGTGGCGGCGGGCCTCGGCGCCGTGATGGGCCAGTACCGGTTGGTGAAAGCGCCAGAGGCAGCGCAAGAGGCGATCCGGCAGTGGCACGAGCACGGGCGGATTCAGCGCGACGGCACGCTCGACGGGATACCGGCTTGGAGGAAGGCGGGATGAAGCTGACACAGCAGCACCTCAAGAAGCACCCCGAGAAGCTGGGACGATTCGACCAAGTGCGGATCTGGTCTGGCGAATGGCACATGTGGTGGCGGCCAGATGCTCGCGGCTACACCCCGAACCAGAGCGAGGCAGGAGTGTACGACACGATTGAGGCCTGGGCCTGTGTTGCGCACTGCGGCCCCGAGAAGAAGATCATCCTGGTGGCGACATGATCGCGGCCATCATTCTCGGCCTGCTCATCATGGCCGGCGGGGCGCTGGTCCTGAGAGAAGCGAGGCGGGCGTACAGAGAACAGAGGGGAAGGGTATGAGCAGTTCGATTGAAGCGCTACAGCAGCGGCTGGAGCAGGTGGAAGCCGAGAGGGATGCTTTCGAAGACATGGCGAAGTGGATGTCTGCCGACTTGTCCTCCATCGGAGATGAGCGT
>NZ_JAMXRY010000105.1:0-4028 GCF_024124525.1 Halomonas sp. OfavH-34-E
CCAGGGCGTGCCGCTTCGTCGGCTGTGGCGATGCCCCTACCCGGACCAGCTGGAGCGGCTACAGCGCCGTCAGAGCTTTCGCGCGCGCCTGCGCCTGGGCATGGCCGCCGAGGCGGTGCTCAGAGACGGCGATAGCCAGGACTTGCACGGCGACCTGATCGATCTGTCGGTGGACGGCTGTCGCCTCGACCTCCCGCGCACCGCCGCTCCTGTGCTGACCAACAGAGAGCTGCCGGTGCCGCTGGAGCTGGGCTTTCCCGATGGCACCCGTCTGGCGCTCCAGGCCGTCGTGCAACATCATCGCTTCGACCCCGAACGGCGGCTGGTCGAGGCCGGCTTTCGCTTCGTCGGCGTCGGTGCCCACCAGGATCGCACCCTGTGGAAGCTGGTACGCGAGGTCGAGCGCGAGGCCGCGCGCATCGCCGAAGGGGTGGATTCCAGGCGACCGCCTTCGCCGCTGTTTCAGCTACCGGCAGGGCGCCGCGGCCCGCGCCTTGGCCGTCGCGAGGCGGAAGCCTACCCCACCGTCATGACCCAGCGGCTGTCCCGCGTAGCCGGCTACCTGCACGCCCAGGCGATGGAGCTGATTCAGGGCGGCTGCATCCACGGCCCGCGCCTGTCGCGCCAGGCCGACCACCTGCTGGCCCTGTACGACGAAGACCGCGACGGCGTGCTGTTCGCGCTGAGGTTCCTGACCCGCGAGTCCTGGCCGGTACGCCACGGCCTGTCGGTGGCGATCCTGTTGATCGACCTGCTGGAAGACAGCCTGCCCGTCGAGTTACGCAAGTCCATCGTCGCCAGCGCCATGATCCATGACCTGGGCAAGGTGCTGCTGCCCGAACCCCTGCGCCTGACGCCGACCTTCGGCGACGCCGAGCGCAATCGCCTGGTTCAGCACGTGGGCTGGCTGCGCGAGCGCCTCAGCCACTGCGCCTGGATCAACGCCTCGGTGTTCGAGGCCACCGCCTGCCAGATCAACGAGCGCCTCGACGGCAGCGGCTATCCCGCCGGCATTCGCGACGATGAGCTACGTGAGCTGGCCCGGGCCAGTGCCGTGGTCGACGCCATCGATGCCATGCGTGCCCAGCGCCCCGACCGTCCGCCCTGGCGTCTCGCGGCGATCTACCGCTACCTGCTCGACCACCCCGACAAGTTCGACACCAGCTGGGTCAAGCGCTTTATCCGGCGCTTCGGTCTGTACCCGATCGGCTCGCTGGTGCGCTTTGACGACGCCTCGCTCGGCTGGGTACTGGCGCTGGACGACCAGGGCCGGCCCTCGCGGGTACAGCGCATGGCCGGCAAGCCGCCCAGCCAGGTCCCGCGGGAGCCGCTGATCGGCCCGCTGGTGGAAGGCGAGACGCTGGCCGCGCTGGGCGAGATCCAGGCCGAGGTGATCATCGGCGCCTGACGCTCAAGTCCGATGAGCACCCGCCGATAACCCGATATACCAAGCACAAGGACGCCTGTTCGAGCCACTGGCCTGCCGGCGTTCTGTCACACTGCCCCCATCACACAGGAAGGACGACATGGCCTCGATCTCATCGCTCGGCATCGGCTCCGGTCTCGACCTCAACGGGCTGCTCGATCAGCTCGAGGCGGCGGAGCAAAAGCAGCTGGAGCCCATCGTGGCCCAGCAGGCGAGCTATCAGGCCAAGATCTCCGCCTACGGCACCCTGGAAGGCGCGCTGAACAGCTTCCAGGAAGCGGTCGACAAGCTCGGCGACCCGGCGCTTTACCAGAGCCTGTCCAGCAGCGTCGAGGGCGAGGGTATCAGCGCCAGCGCCAGCGAGCTGGCGAGCCCCGGCCGCTACGACGTCGAGGTGACCCGGCTGGCCCGAGCCCAGAGCCTGGCCAGCGACGGCTTCGACGCCAGGGACAGCGAGCTGGGCGCCGGTACCCTGAGCCTTACCGTGGGTGGCGAAGACGTCAGCATCAGCCTGAGCCAGGAAGACAGCACCCTGGAGGGACTGCGCGACGCCATCAATGACGCCGAGGCCGGCGTCAGCGCCTCGATCATCAACACCGGCGACGCCGACAATCCCTACCGTCTGGTGCTGTCGAGCGACAAGACCGGCGCCGAGGCGTCGATCAGCGCCGTGAGCTTCGTGCCGGATGACGCTGCCGATACCGAGCTGCAGACCAAGCTGGCCTTCGACATCGCAAGCCCCGACCCCGACGACACCGGCGCCGGCATGCACCAATCGGTGGCCGGTGAAGACGCGGCACTGACGGTCAACGGCATCGCCATCACCAGTGCCTCCAACAGCGTCGAGGGGGCCATCGAGGGCGTCGACCTGACCCTGACGGACGTCGGCGAGACCACGGTCAAGGTCGAGTACAACAACCTGGCCCTGCGTGAGGCGGTCAGCGGCTTCGTCGACAGCTACAACGAGCTCAAGGACACCATGGGCACGCTGACCAGCTTCGACGCCGAGAGCGGTGCCTCGGGCGAACTGCTTGGCGACGCCACCCTGCGCAGCATCGAATCGCGGCTGCGCGGCACCCTGTCCGGCGGCGTGGCCCAGGGTGACTTCCGCACCCTCAGCGATATCGGCATCACCCTGCAGCTCGACGGCACCCTTGAACTCGATGACGAGCGCCTGGACGAGGTCATCTCCAGCGAGCGCGGCGACCTGGCCGACTTCTTTACCGGTGGCGAGGACGGGGTAGGTCTTGCCGACAGCCTCGACGACACCCTGGGCGCCATCCTCGATGACGGCGGCCTGCTCGACAATGCTACCAGCGGGCTCGAGACCCGCATGGAAAGCCTCGACCGCCAGTACGAGCGCACCGAGCAGAGCATCGATGCCACCGTGGAGCGCTACCGCAGCCAATTCGGACAGCTGGACAGCATGATCGCCAGCATGAACCAGACCAGCAGCTACCTGACCCAGCAGTTCGATGCGCTGAACGCCCAGCTGAACCAGTAGCCCTGAGCCCGCCAGACCCAGCCGAGGAGACAACCAATGACACAAGCACAGGCCACCTATGGCCGCGGCGCCGGCGCCTACGCCCGCATGGGGGTGGAGAGCGGCGTGATGTCGGCCAGCCCCCACCAGTTGATCGTGATGCTGTTCGACGGCGCCCAGGCGTCGATTCGCGCCGCCCGCCTGCACCTGGAAGACGGTAATATTCCGGCCAAGGGCGCCGCCATCTCCAAGGCACTGGATATCGTCAACAGCGGCCTGCGCGCGGTGCTGGACGGCGAGCAGGGCGGCGAGGTGGCACTGCAGCTCGACAGCCTCTATGACTACATAGCGCGCCGCCTGCTCGACGCCAACCTGCGCAACGACGCCAGTGGCCTCGACGAAGCCGAACGCCTGATCGAGGATATCGCCTCGGCCTGGCGCGAGATCGGCACCACCACCCACTCCTGAGCGCTTGAGGTCCTAGATGCCACCGCTTGCCGAGTACCACGGCCCAGATACCCAAGGCCCAGATACCCAAGGCCCCCTGCTGTCTCGCTACGAGGCACTGCTGGCGATGACCGAACGGATGCTGTCGCTGGCCGCCGACCACGCCTGGGACGAGCTGATTGCTATTGAGGGCGACTATGTCAGCCAGGTTGCCGCTCTCGACAGCGCTGCACGTGATGGCGCGACACTCGATGGCGCGGCACCGATGGCAAGCCTCGACGCCGACGAGCGCCAGCGCCTGGGCAGCCTGCTGGAGGCCATTCTGGTCAATGATCTGGCGCTGCGAGAAAAGCTGGTTCACCGCCGTGACGAACTCGGCGAACTGCTCAAGGTGTCGCGCAACCAGCAGGACCTGCACCGCGCCTACGCCGGTGGCCGGGTGGTCAACGCCGGCACCCGCTTTCGACGCGAGACGCCGTGAGCGGCATCACACCGCTGATCGATACCCTGCTCCACCAGGTGCTGGGCAAGCGTGTCGACGTGCCCCCGACCAAGGACCCCAACGCCCCGGTCCAGCCGGTGGACCCGGGACGGGGGCCAGGCGCGGTCCATAGCGACTCGCGCCTGGACGCACGGCGGCCCCAGCAAGCCGCCGCCACCACCGGCCAGCGC
>NZ_JAMXRY010000106.1:0-3906 GCF_024124525.1 Halomonas sp. OfavH-34-E
CCCCAGCGGATCCACCCATCCTGTCGGATTGGGGGCGTACATGTACAGGTTTTCGCCGCCGGCCAGTCCTATCGGGTCCTGGGTGGTGAAGCGTCCCGTCTCTGGATCATAGTACCGATGGCGGTTGTAGTGCAGCCCGGTTTCTTCATCCAGGTACTGACCCTGGAAGCGCAGCGGATTGTCGGTGGTGCTGGGGTTGCCGTGGCCGTCACTGGCCTTGGTGAGCTCGCCCCAGGCGCGGTAGTGGCCGACCCAGGCGAGCTTGCCGTCGCATTCTGCCAGCTCCATCGGGGTGCCGAGGTGGTCGGTGTGGATGCTGTAGAGCGTCGGCTCGGTTGGCTGGTGTTCGGTGTAGAGCACCGCCCCGGTGCCGCTGCGAGTGTGGACGGCCTCGAAGCGGTTTTCGAGCTTGGCGGCAGGCACGAAGCTGTCGGGTTCGAACAGGTAGACCACCCGCCGTTCGGGGGTGAGGCCGGGGTACTCGAGCCGATGGCAGCGCTGGGCGATCGGTAGCGAGTGAGGCCGTTCGGGGTTCTCGCGGGCCAGTTCCAGGCGTTCGGGGCGAAACAGCGGCGGCAGGCCTCCGACAAAACGCTCTTCGCTTTGCAGCAGGTCACCGTCCCAGTTGAACACCGTCAGCTCACTGGGCTGGCCTAGTCGGTTCACCTCTTTCCACACCCGTCGGCCGAGGCCGTCGTAGGCGTAGCGGGCACGCATGCGCGGCACAATGTCATCGCCTGCGGCGGGGGCATGGGGGTAGTGGCAGGCCTCGATCAGCCGGTGTTCGGGGTCGTACTGGTAGTGCCAGGTCTCGCCGCTGGGGGCGATGCGTCGGGTCAGGTTGCCGCTGGCGTCGTAGTGGTAGTGGGTGCCGGCGTAGCGCTTGAGCAAGTTGCCCATGGCCGGCGACAGGCTGGCCGGTGCGCCTGGGTAGTCGAGGCGAATGCGCTCCTCGGATCCGTGGTCGAGGTGATCACGGGGGCGCTCGCGTCGCCAGCGGGTGGCGTCGGAGGGCAGGGTGTTGCTGCCGTTTTCGCTGGTTCGTTCTGGCGGCACGGGATCGACCAGATTGCCGGCCGGGTCGAAGGCGAACACTTCCTCAAGCCCTGGGGCGCTTGCCTGGCGCAGCCGGCCCAGTGGGTCGTAGCCGTAGCGGGTGGTGCCACGCAGGTTGTCGTCCACCTGGCTGAGCAGGCCGTTGGCACTGTAGTGCCACTGGCGTCTGACGGTGGGGTGTCGGGGGCGGTCCTCGACGGATGCTTCGAGGGTGCGGATGTGCTGCTCTATCAGGCGTCCCAGCGGGTCGAAGCGTGATTCGACCTCGCGGCTGCCCTGGTGACGGCGCACCTCGCGATGCAGGTCGTCGCGCTCGAAGGCCATCAGCTCGCGCTGGTCCAGGGTCATGGCGTGGACATGGCCGGAGCCATAGCGCAGCCAGGCCAGGGTCTGACCGTCGGGTAGGGTGGTGGTCTCGCGGTTACCCAGGGCGTCGTGGGTGTGGCGGGTGACGCTGGAGTAGTCACCGCCGTTGGGCAGCTGATGACGCTGCACCTCGGCGATCAGGTTATCGGCGGTGTCGAAGTGAAAGCGCGTCTCGCTGTGGCGGCTGGCCGCGCGGGTCAGGCGTCCCAGCGGGTCGTAGCCGTAGCGGGTAGTCAGCGCGGGCTGGCCCGGTCGCTGGCTCTCGCGCTCCACCACCCGGCCCATGGCGTCGCGGGTGAAGGTGGTGACCAACTCGCCTTCGCGACGCTCGATCAGGGCGCCGCCATCGTCGTAGCGGTAGTGGCGGGTGCGCCCGTCGAAGCCGGTGTCCTCGATCAGTCGTCCACCGCCGTCATAGCGGAACTGCCAGCGGTCGCCGTTCTGGTTGGTCAGCGCCGAGAGCCGTAGCAGGCGGTCGTAGTGGTAGGCGAAACGCTGCCCCATGGGATCGCGGCGCTCGATCGGCTGGCCCTTGCCATTGTAGCGATAGCGGGTGCGCTGCCCGGTGGGATCGAGATACTGGGTCAGCCGGCCTTCGCCGTCGTGGGAGAAGTGCTCGATGGCGCCGTCGGGATGCTCGACGCTCAACAGCAGGCCGGTGGCGTCACGGGTGTAATGGGTGCGATGCCCGGCGGCGTCACGGCGCTCGATCAGCCAGCCGCGGTGGTCGTAGTGAAACTGGGTGGTCTTGCGTGAACAGTCGCTGGCACTGATCAGCCGGCCCTGATCGTTCCAGCGGTACTGGTAGGTGTTGCCGGCGGCGTCGGTCATCGCCGTGGGCAGGCCGCGCGCGTTGTGGCTGAAGGTGGTGACGCGCCCGCTCGGGGCGATCTCTTGCAGCGGCAGGCCGCGTTCATCGAAGCGCAGCGAGCGTTCGCGCCCGTCAGGCTCGGTGACGCGCACCGGCAGGCCCTTGTCGTCGTAGTCGATGCGGGTGCTCAGGCCCTGGGGGTCGACCGTCTCGATCAGCCGACCCTGGTCGTCATAGCGATAGTGGGTGGTGCGTCCTTCGCCGTCGATATGGCGGATCAGCCGGCCGTGCTCGTCCCAGCGCCAGTGCTCGCTGCCCAGCGCCGGGTGGAAGGGGTGAGTGATCGACTCGATCTGGTTGTGATAGTTGTAGCGGTAGAAGGTCACCACGCCGTCGGCGTCGGTGACGCGGGTGTACCACAGGCCGCGATGGTACTCGAAGCGGGTGTCTTCGCTGCCGTCTTCCAGGCGGTTGCGTACGCAGCGCGCATCGTGAGCGGCGGGCAGGGCGCCCTCGGCCTTGCCCGGCCAGTCCCACTCGAGCTCCACCGCCAGGCCACTGCGGTGGGTGTAGCGGGTGACCAGATGGTGCTGGTAGCGGTACTCGCGGGTGTAGCCGCGCATATCACGACTTTCGATCAGATCACCGTCGGCGCTGTGCTGGTAGCGGACCAGCACCTCGGGCTCGTGCGCCTCGGCGGCTTCGTCATTGTGTTTGGTGACGTCCGCCCCGGGATAGTGGCGCACCACCTTGGCCAGCAGCCCCGCGCTGCTGTAGTGAAAGCGCAGCAGCAGGGCGGCGCCGTCGGTCAGCCGGTCCAGTCGGCCCTGGCGATAGCTCAGGTGCAGGGCGCGGCCGTCGCGCTCGCGCTGCTCGACCAGGCGGAAATGGACGCGCTCGCCCGGCCCGGACTTGCCGATGCGGCGGTAGAGCTCCTGACTGCCGTCGAGGTAGTGAAGCCGGTAGTGCTCGCTGTCGGGGTGTTCCAGGGTCACGCTTTCACGCGGGAGGAAGCGGCTGCCGCCGACCTCGAGGGGGTCGATGGGCAGGGCGCGGTTCAGGCTGTCGATAAAGGTCAACTGCTCGCCCAGGGCCTCGAAGCGGGTATGGAACGGGCTGCTCCAGCGGGCGCCCAGCTCGCTGTCATCGAGTTCGTCGATGCTGGAGCGGTAGTAGCGGGTCCATTCGACGTCGATCAGCCCCGGTACGCTGAAGTCGGTGTGCCACAGGTTCTCGTCACCCATCACATAGTCCACAGGGTTGGGACTGGTGGGGGTGGGGCGATGCAGCGAGCACACGCAGCCGGCCGGAGTGGCGCTTGGCTCGGCTTCGTGGCGGGTGGTCTGGCGGTTTTCCGCCGACAGGTAGTGGACCGTACGTTGCCCGGTGACGGCGGTGCCCTGGTGATTGACGCCCCTACGTTGCGACGACCTGCGGCGAGTCGCCTGGGCCAGGTCGCGTATCATCGGCAACAGGCGCTCGAACCCGGCGTTGACCATGGACCTGGCCATCCCGCCGAGCTGGCCGAGGAAGGCGATGAGGCGCTGACGGTCGTCACCAAAGGCCTCGAGCAGGCGGTCAAAGGCAATGAATACGACACGCTTGCCTTTCTCGAGAAGGTTCCACCACTCGGGGTTCTCGTCGATCAGTTTGAGCTGTGTGGCGGCATCGAC
>NZ_JAMXRY010000107.1:0-3836 GCF_024124525.1 Halomonas sp. OfavH-34-E
GCTGGCGTCGCCGTCCGGCGCGAGGCTCGCCAGGCGGTGAGGCAGCGCCGCGTCGAGATCACGGATCCAGCCGTACTCGGCCCAGGCAAACAGCAGCGACAGCAGGGCCTCGGGGTCGGCCAGTGCCTGCTCCGGGGTGGCAAAGGGCGAGGACGGCAGGGCGGTCGAGGCTGAATCGCCCGGTGTCTCGCCGTTCCCCTCGCGGTGTACCTCAGGGTTAGCCTCGCTCATGCCATTGCCTCCCCGCTGGTGTCATTGTCATGGCCGGTGGCGCTGTCGTGGGTTGTGGTCGCGGCGCTGCCCGCCTGTCCGGCCAGGATATCGTCGAGTGCCTCGATAAAGGCTCGGGGCGGCTTGATCGCGGCGACGCCGCGCGAGGGCGCGGTAATACCTCGCAGAAAGACCAGCATGGCCCCTCCAACGTGGCGGTCATAGTCATAGTCCGGCAGGCTCTGGCGCAGGTGGCGATGCAGTGCCACCAGGTAGAGCGCAAGCTGCATGTCGTAGCGCTTATCGAGCATGGCGGCGCGCATGGCGTCCTGGTGGTAGGCGTCATCGTCGGGACCCAGCCAGTTGGACTTCCAGTCGATGATATAGAAGCGCCCCTGATGCTCGGCCAACAGGTCGATAAAGCCCTTGAGCAGGCCGTTGAGGCGCTGATAGCCCAGTTGGGGCCTGGGCTCTCCGGGAAACAGATGCTGGCGGGTGAGCTTGTCCATGGCCGGGGTGATGGCGTCATGGGTGGCGAACCAGAAGTCGGGCTCGGCACGGTAGCGCTCAAGGCTCCCCAGCACCGGCCCATCGTCGGCATCCTCGCCGTCGGGGCGCTCTTGTGTGGTCGAGGTCAGCGGCGTGGTCAGCCAGCGACGGATGCCATCGGTCAGCGCCTGGGTGTGTGCTTCCCAGCCCCGGCGGCGGCAGCGTTGGGCCAGGCGGGCGAGCAGGCCTGCATCGTCAAGCGCGCTGTCAAAGCCGTGCTCGGCCAGCGCTTCCAGCACGCCGTGCAGGAAGGTGCCAGGGCCAGGGCCCCGCGGGAAAGCGTGCAGGGTGCCGGGCTCCGGGGCGCCGGCTTCCCGCGCCGCGGGCACCAGGCGGGCGTCCAGGTGCTCTTCCTCGAGCACTTCGGCCTCGGGTGTCTCGGGGGCGGTGGCTCCCTTCTGGGCCAGCGAGGAGTAACTCGCGATCCACCAGGGGGCAAAGGGGCGGTGGCTGGGCGTGCGCGCGCCCTTGGTGGCGAGCTCGGTGGTGACCGGGTGGTACTCGATCTGGGGGCTATCACTGCTGGCGTCGATGGGGTCCAGGGCGATGGCGTCGAAGCCCCCGCTCATGCTCTCCCAGCGCTCGCGCAGATTCGCCAGATCAGGGATCGTCTCGCCGCCGGCCAGCAGATAGCCCAGCGCTGACTTGTGCAGGGTGGCGCTCCTGGCGTTGCCAAGCTTGAGGGGGGCAAGGCCAACGAAGGTGGCGTGGCGCGCTCGGGTCAAGGCGACGTACAGAAGCCGTACCTCCTCGGATAGCCGTTCGTCGTCGGCCAGCTCAAAGCCCTCCTTGGCCATCTCCTTCTTGGCCGCCAGTTCGAGCAGCGGCTGGTCGTCGACGTGGTACAGGGGCGTTCCGGACTGGCCGCTGATTTCCTTGTAGGTGCACAGGAACGGCAGGCACACCAGCGGATACTCGAGTCCCTTGGACTTGAAGATGGTCACCACCTGGATCAGGTCGGCGTCGCTTTCCAGGCGCAGGATCTGCTCATCGTGGCCGGGGTCGATGAGGTGTTCGGCGAGCACGCGAATCAGGGCGTGGTCGCCGTCCAGGGTGTCGCTGGCCTGTTGGGCCCATTCGGCCAGATGCAACAGGTTGGTCAGGCGACGCTGGCCCTGGTGGGCGCCGAGCAGTCGCTCGGGGATCCGGTAGTCGTGCAGCAACTGACGCAGCGCCGGCAGTACGCCCCGACGCTGCCAGCGCAGGCGGTAGCCAAGAAAGCGCTCCTGTACCCGCTCCCAGGCGGTCTCGTCGCGTTGCAGCCGGTCGAGCTCCGCCAGTCCCAGGCCCAGGGTGGCGGTGGCCAGAGCCGTGCGCAGGGTCGACACCGACTCCGGGTTGGCCATGGCCTTGAGCCAGTGATGCAGGTCGCGGGCCTCGGCGGTGGCGAAGACGCTGTCACGATCCGACAGGTAGACGCTGGCCAGGCCGCGCTCGCTCAAGGCGTTGCGGATGGCGCTGGCCTCGCTGCGATCGCGCACCAGGATGGCGATATCGCCGGCCTTCAGCGGTGTGAGCTTGCCGTCACCGGCGTTCGTTGATGTGGCAAAACCGGCGCTTGGAGTGCCGTCGCCAGGACTGGCCTGATTGAGCCAGTCGGCGATGCGGTCGGCGCAGTGGCGGGAGGCCTCGCGCAGGTAACCTTCCTTGTTGAGACAGCCGTTGTCCTTGTTGCCGTCGGCGATCAGCCAGCCGGTCAGCGCGGCGGCGGGCTTGCCATCCAGGCACAGGGTCTCCTTGCGACCGTTGGCGCCGACCGATTGAAAGGGCAATGGATTGTGGTTGTCGGCGGCGAAGCGGAAGGCGGCGCGGGGGTGGCGCTGCTCGGCGAACGCGAACAGCCGGTTGACCGCTGCCACGGCGGCCTCGCTCGAGCGGAAGTTGGTGTCCAGGCTGTGGTGGTGCCCGCGGGTGGCGTGACGGGCGCCCAGGTAGGTGTAGATGTCGCCGCCGCGAAAGCCGTAGATCGCCTGCTTGGGGTCGCCGATCAGGATCAGCGCCGTGGCGTCATGGTCAGGAGCGCCTGGCCCATCCAGGTCGTGCTGGGCGTCTGGCTCAGGGGTGGGCGCATCGCCGATACGATAGACCCGCTCGAAAATGCGGTACTGGGCCGGATCGGTGTCCTGGAACTCGTCGATCATGGCCACCGGGAACTGCTGGCGAATACGCCGCGCCAGGGTCTCGCCGCCGTCGCCGTCCAGGGCGCAGGCCAGTCCAGTGATCATGTCGTTGAAGCCCATCTGGGCGTTGGCCTCGAGCTGCTCGGACAGCCGCCGGCTGACCCAGTCGCGGGCATCCGCCAGCACCTGGGGGTAGAGCTCGCGCTGTAGGGTCTCGACCTGCTCGTCGTTATCGCGACACGCCTCCAGGGCCTCGAACAGGCCAAGCACGGGCACCTCGGTGCCCTTTTTTACCCGCAGCTTGGAGCGCGCGAGCTTCTGCACGAAGCTCGCCTCGGCAAGGGGCAGCTTGCCGTTTGCCCAGTCGCCGAGCTGTTCCAGCCAGCCGTCGAAGGTCTCGTCGTCATCCTTGCCGCGAAAGCTGCCGCCGTGCATCGCCGGGCGCAGCGTGCGCAGGCAGTCGTGCACCGCCTCCTTCTCATCCAGGTAGGCGCGGCGGGCGGCGTCTTCCAGCCTGTCGGCGCTCCCACGGGCGTCGCTGAACTGGGCGAGATGGGCACCGAAATCGCCCGCGGCCAATGGCTCGCCGCAGAAGACCAGGCTGGCATCCTCGCGGCCGAGCAGGTTGCGCAGCGCCTTGTTAAGCCCCTGGGGCGAGCCGAACAGCTCGACCATGGACGCGGCCAGGGGCTCGTCGAGGGGGTAGACGCGGGTGCGCCAGTAGTCGGTAACCGCCTCCTGGGTCATCTCGCCGAGATCCTTGACCACCTCCTGGCGAAACAGCTTGCCGCTGTCGAAGGCATGCTCCTTGAGCATTCGCTGACACCAGCTATGGATGGTCGAGATGGCGGCGTCGTCCATCCATTCGGCGGCAAGCATCAGTCGTCGGGCGCAGGCGGGCCAGGCGTCGCGCTCGAAGTCGTCGCGCAGCGCGGCCAGCAGCGGGTCGCGCTCGGC
>NZ_JAMXRY010000108.1:0-3682 GCF_024124525.1 Halomonas sp. OfavH-34-E
CCGCGGCGCAGTCCCGGGCGGGGGTCGGCGACGGCGAAGGCCCCTTGCCCCGTGGTGCTGCCGGCGATAACGGTGCTTGCGGCGCGGTCGAATGCAGTCACCTGGTATTTCCCGGCGAAGGCGCTGCCTGCCCGGCGCGGGTCGGCGACCGCGAACGCCCCTTGGCCCGGCGACTTCTGGCTGGTGATGGCGCCGGTGGTGTCGCGCCATCTCCTGACGCCATAGGCCTGGCCATCCTTCCACTTGGCCGATTGGTTGAACCGTGGGTCGGCCACGGAGAACTTGCCGTTCCCGGGGCGGCTGGCACCAGCCACGGTGCCGGCCGCCTCCTGCCAGTCGTTCACGCCCAGATAGCCGTTGTTCCGCCCCTCGGGCATCAGCAGATAGTCGCGGAGGTGGCCGTCTTCGACTGCCAGCCGGTTGAGCGACCGCCAGTCGCTGCCGGCCTCCACGAAGGCGAGCCTGACCCACGTCTTCCACTGCAGTCGCGGGACGCGGTGCATCGCCCCGGCCAGCTCGTCGCCGGGCAGCGGCATGTCGCCCAGCACGTCGCCGACGGCGCGTAGCGGCCGCTTCACCGGCTCGTACAAGAAGGGCGGGACCTTATCGGCATGGCGGGCGACCAGCAGGAAGCGTTTCCGGGACTGGGCCAGATGCCCGATCTCGCCGCAGTCGTGCGTGGTTTCCGCAACGTGGTAGCCGTAGTGCTCGAGCATGGCCACGATGCGGTCGAGCAGCGGCCGGCCGCGGTTGGCGATGCGCGGCACGTTCTCGAAGATGATCAGCTCTGGCGGGTCGTCGGCGAACGCTTCCAGGGTCAGCCACATGCCGCGAAGCGTCAGGCGGTTGAGCGCCTGGTACCGGGGCGTGGTGCTGCGCGACTGCGACAGCAGGCCGCTGAACCCCTTGCATGGCGCGCTCAGGAAGACGATGTTCGGCGCCTCGCCGCCGGCCGCCGCCTGAATGTCGGCGGGCGTAGCCTCTCGCCAGCCGGCGGGCGGCTCCACGCCGTGGAAAGTGCGGTACTGGTCGCGATCAAACATGTCGAGCACGGTGCCCGGGGCGCCGGCCAGACGCTGGAAGTCGGCGATGGCGGCGGCATCGACGTCGACGCCGCCGATGCAGCGGAAGCGCGCCTCCATGTTGCCGACGCGCGCGTGCCCGCGGTTGAAGCCCTTGGCGCCGCCGCCCAGCCCGCAGAACAGGTGGAAGTGTCGAATCTCGTGCCGCTCAATCATTCGTGCCGTCCTCCAGGTTGGCCTTGATCCAGTCCATCTCGCCGTCGTAGCCGGCGTCCTGAAGCACCACCGCGCCATCGGGGTCGCGGATGATGCGGTGGTGGCCGCCGCTCCCGCGGCGCGGGATGCGCTCGACCTGGTAGCCGTGCTTGGCCCAGAGGCCATTGGGGCTTTCGGGATGCGGCTGTCTGGTCATGACAGCCAGGCCTTGATTTGCTGGGCGGCGAGGGCGCTGGCTTGGGCGGCCCGGTGCCAGGCCTCGAACACGGTGTCGATGTCGTGCATGTCGGTCTCCTCGAGCATGAAAAAGGCCACCGCGGTGGGGTGGCCTGTCAGAAGTGGTTGAGCCGCCTGGCGCGTCGTCGCGCGCGGCGTTTGGCGGCGTGTCGCCGGTGGCGTTTCACGCTGCCGTACTTGGGCTTGGGCGGCGCCTTGTGGCGTGGAATCTCGATGCCGGCCCATGTCCGGGCCTTGGTGCCGAGCATGGCGGCGAGGCTGGTCAGCAGGTTCAAGCCGCGCCCTCCTCGCCGGCCGGGTGTCCGGCGCATGAGCCGTCCGGGCGCTGGTTGTCACACTTGCCGGCGGCCAGCACCGTCTTGCCCATCAACTGCATCTGGCGGAGCTCGTCGCGCGCCGCCTGGACGCCATCCGGATGGGTGACCACCTCGCCGAGCTTCTTGTCGCTGTAGCCCAGCAGAACGCGCAGCGGGATATGGATGTGGTAGGTGGTCAGGTCGCCGTGTCTGAGCTGCTTCATGCCGCCTCCTGGTCGTCGGGCTTGGCCGCCTTGCCGCAGAAGGGGCAGAAGTTGGCGGTGACGAAGGTGTCGATCTTCTGGCGCTTCATGCCCTTGGTCGGATCCTTCTTCGGGACCCAGACCTCGCCCTGGTAGCCGATCATGAGCGGCGACGACATCTGGTTGCCGGTCAGGGTGAAGCCATAGCCCTGGAGCGTGGCGCTGAAGTCCTTGAAGCCCTCGGGGAGCTTCGCCTTGACGTGCTCGGCCAGCTTCTCGGCGACCTTCGTTTGGCAATCGCACTGCATGGTGTCCTCCAGAAACAGGAAGCCCCGCGGCAGGGCGGGGCAGGGTGGATGATAGGGCTGCCTGTGCGGCAGGCAAGTAGAGCCCCGCGCGTGCGGGGAACGGGAGATCGCCGGCCTGGGGCGCAACTGCGAGACCGATTCATCCCCGCGCGTGCGGGGAGCGATCATGCCGCCTTCGCCTGCTCGCCCGCCAGCGGCACGATCAGGCTCAGATGATCTTCCATGCTACCGTCGCCGGGGCGAAAGTGCCCCAGTTCCTCCCAGGTGAACTTGCCGGCCTGGTTTGCATCGGTTGTGTAGCCGCAGGCGCCGGGGCGGTGGTAGGCGTCGTGCCCCTTGTGCCAGATGAGGTAGAGCGGCTCCTCGGGCGGGAATAGGATGTTCTTCAGAGTCTCGGCGCGCCGGAAGTCCATTGCCTTGACGGCCCGGGATAGCTCGCCTTCGAGGCGTCTCCGACGCAGGCCATCGTTTCGCTTTCGCCGCAGGTCGCCCGGGCTGTCGACGTAGAGAGCGAAACTGGCCTCATTGGTGACGCCGTACTTGCCGGTAACCACCCACCACATGTTGTTGATGTTGTAGTAGGCGGTGCCGACGCACATGCGGCCCTTCCGATCCGCGAAGTAGACGCGCTGGCCGTGCTCGATCAGCTTTCCATCGGCCGACTTCCTGTTGACGTCGCTGATCGCGTAAGCGCTGGTGTCGCCCTTGAAATGCCAGCTGGTACGCCAGCATTCCTCGACCCACTCCATTGCTGTCATCGCCCCGGGACCGCGCTTCGCAGTGCGCCCGTCACGCGGCTTGTGGTTGAACTCGTAGCCGGCGAAGACGTTGCATAGGTAGGCGCGCAGTCGGCGGCGGGTGCGCTCCATCTCCAGCCAAAGTAGATAGGGCATCCGCTTTTCTTTATCGAAGTCGTAGCGCCCGCCGTTGGGATTCTCGACGCTGGCGACGTCCTGCCACATCTCGAACTTGATGCAGCGACCGGTGACTTCGAGTCGACCCTGCAGGTCGCCCTTTCGGCAGTAGCGGTAACCTTCGGCGAAGCGCCGGCCGTACCGCTCGACCATGTCCGCCGGCACCTCCGTCTGCCAGCCAATCCGGCGAAGCTGCTGGGCAATGCGAAGGAAGACATCCTTCTTGAACTGGCGCTCCCATGCCTGCCACTGAAGCGGGCCCTGACGCTCCGGTTCCTCCCAGACGTTCAGGCTGGCATCGCCGAAGCTCACGGTGCCGTTTCGATCAATCGTTGGCATGCTGCCTCCTTGATAGCTGCCCGGGTCAGCCCCCGGCGATATTCGGGAACCGGGCGAACGGGATCTCGTCGTCGAAGTCGCTGAAGCCGCCCCCGCCCCCGCCTCCGCCTTGCGGGGCCTGGCTGGGCGGCGGGGCGCCGTAGCCGG
>NZ_JAMXRY010000109.1:0-3212 GCF_024124525.1 Halomonas sp. OfavH-34-E
CCTGCTGCTCGCCGGCACCGCCGCTGGCGGCTGGTTCGCCCGATGCTGGCTCGAGGACAGTCAGCGCCTCAGCGCCATGCAGGCCGCCGAGGCCGCCATCGACGCCGCCATGGCGCGCGAATCGACGATCGCCCGCGCCGTCGAGGTCCGCCTGGCCGAGCTCGAGGCCAGCGAGCGCATCATCGACCGAGGAGTCATCCGTGAGATCGAGAAGCCCATCTATCGCCGCGTGTGTCTTGAGCCTGACGCTATCCGCCTGCTCAACCACGCCGCCGCCGGCACTGCCCCCGATCCAGCAGAGCCTGCTGACGCCCTGCCCCGAGACGCTGCCCCGGCTGACTGAGGGCACCGGCCGTGACGTCGTGCTGACCATGGACGAATGGGCCGGGCAGTATCACCGCTGCGCGACACGGCACAACGGCCTGATCCAGGCCCTGGACGATCGCCCATGAACAAGCTGCACCTGCTGCGCACCCACCTGGTCGCCGCCGTCCCCACGCTGGCCCGGGATCCCGACCGGCTGCTCACCTTCGTCGAGGAAGGCAGCGTCGAGTTTCGCCGCGGGCGCGACCTGACCCACGAGTACCGCTACGCCGCCCAGCTGGTGCTGACCGACTTCGCCGACGAGCTGGATACGGTGATGATCCCGCTGCTGCAGTGGCTCGCCGAGTACCAGCCGGATGTCGATCCCAGCGAGGCCGTCAGCTTCGAGGCCGAGATCCTCAACAACCGCTCGGTGGATCTCGCCCTGCGCGTGCGGCTCACCGAGCGCGTCATCGCCAAGGTGGACTGCGAGGCCGGCACCATCCGAGTCGACCGCGCCCTCCCACGATTCGAACTCGACGCCTGCCCGATCACTCAGCATTGGCAGCTGCTGACGCTGGACACGAATACCGACGCTGGCTACAGCCTGGCGGCCGAATGGGGCGAGGCGTCCAACGATGGCGGATGAACTGCAGGCCCTCGAGGACTGGGTCGCCCCGCTGCTCGCACGGCTGGAGACCAAGGAGCGCCGCCGCCTGGCCCGCTTGGTCGCTCGCGACCTGCGCCGCAGCCAGCGCGAGCGCATCAAGGCGCAGACCAACCCCGACGGCACGCCCTACACCCCGCGCAAGCCTCAGAAGTGGCGCGCCCGCCAGGGCGCCATCCGCCGCCAGGCCATGTTCGGTAAGCTCTCCACCGCCAAGTGGCTGAAGGCCACCACGCGCGGCGACACCGCCGTGGTGGGCTTCTTAGGCAGCGTCGCCCGGCTCGCCAAGACCCACCAGTACGGCCTTCGAGATCGCGTCGACCGCGACGGCCCGACCATCGAGTACCCACAACGCGAGCTGCTCGGCTTCACCGAGGCTGATCGCGAGCTCATACTCGACTCTCTACTGAGCCACCTGGGCGCGGTGTAAGTCCGCCACCCCACACCCGGCCCCGCTTCGCCTGCCTCGGCCACCGCCGCACGATAGCGGCATGAATATCGCCGAGCTCCTCCGCCTGATTCACAACCTGATCCGTACCGGGACCATCGCCCAGGTGGACCACGCGGCCGCGCGCGTGCGCGTGAAATCCGGCGAGCTGCTCACCGGCTGGCTGCCCTGGATCGAGGGCCGCGCCGGCTCCACCCGGGACTGGGATCCGCCCACCCAGGGCGAGCAGGTCATCGTGTTCTCACCCGGCGGTGATCCCGCCGGCGCCGTCGTCCTGACCGGGCTGTTCTCCGACACCCACCCCGCCCCGGCGGACCTCGCCGCCCTGTGCCGCCGGCTGTTCCCGGACGGCGGCCTGTTCGAGTACGACCACCAGGCCAGCGTGCTGCGCATCCGGCTGCCCGGCCGCATCGAGATCGAAGCCCCGGGCGGCACGGCTTGGAAGGGCGACATAGACCACCAGGGCGACATGGCCCGCGCCGGCAGCTACGCCCAGGACGGCGGCACGCTGACCCACAATGACAAGAATGTCGGCCACGACCACCCGCACAGCGGCGTGGTGCCCGGCAGCGGCCAGAGCGGAGGCCCGGTATGACCGGCATGAACGCAGACAGCGGCCGCCGACTGGAGCGCCTCGAGCACATCCGCCAGAGCGTGCGCGACATCCTCACCACGCCGATCGGCTTGCGGGTCATGCGCCGCGACTACGGCTCGCTGTTACCCGAACTGATCGACCAGCCTATGAACGAGGCCACGGCGCTGCGCGCCTACTCGGCCAGCGTCGTCGCCATCATGAAGTGGGAGCCGCGTATCACCGTGCAGCAGATCACCCGCACGGCCTCCACCGTGCGCCCGGGCCGCCTCGACCTCGCCATCACCGCTCGCCTCGCCGACACCGGTGAGGCCGTTTCCTTCGAGGTGCCCATCGCATGAGCGGCACCATCGACCTTTCCCAGCTCCCCGCCCCGGACGTCGTCGAGCCCCTGGACTACGAGACCGTGCTCGCCGAGCGCAAGGCCGCGCTGCTCACCCTGGTCGACGAAAGCCAACGCGCCGAGGTCGAGGCCACCCTCGCGCTCGAGAGCGAGCCGCTGACCATCCTGCTGGAAGAGAACGCCTATCGGGAGCTGGTCTGGCGGCAGCGGGTCAACGAGGCCGCCCGGGCGGTTATGATCGCGCACGCCGACGACGAAGACCTCGACCACCTGGTCGCCAACTTCGAGGTCGAGCGGCTGATGATCGACCCGGGCGATCCCGACGCCACGCCGCCGGTGCCGCCTGCCTACGAAAGCAATACCGACCTACGCCTGCGCGCCCAGCGGGCGTTCGAGGGGCTCAGCGTCGCCGGCCCGCGTGCCGCCTACGAGTTTCATGCGTTATCCGCCGATGGCCGCGTGTCCGACGCCACGGCCACCAGTCCGGCGCCGGCCGAGGCCCTGGTCACACTGCTCAGCACCGAGGGCAACGGCGCCGCCAGCCAGGACCTGATCGACATCGTCGACGCCGCGCTCTCCGCCGAGAACGTGCGCCCGGTGGGCGACCGACTCACCGTGCAGTCAGCGCAGATCATCGACTACAGCGTCGATGCCACCCTCTACGTCTACCCGGGCCCCGAGCAGGAGCCGATCCTCGCCGCGGCCAAGGCCGCGCTGACCGCCTACGTCACCGCCCAGCGCCGCATCGGTCGCGACATCCGCATCTCGGCGATTCATGCCGCCCTGCACGTGGAGGGCGTGCAGCGCGTCGAGCTCGCCGCTCCGGCCGCCGACGTCGTCCTGGACGACACCCAGGCCG
>NZ_JAMXRY010000010.1:0-110607 GCF_024124525.1 Halomonas sp. OfavH-34-E
ATTTGTTACCAGTCGTTAACGTCGATGGAGGTGCGACAGGTTCAGTATCCTGCGGCACCACCTTATCAAGAAAGGCTCGAAAATAACGCCTTTTTTACTTTCACAACAGCATGTTAGATATGCAATCATCCTTGAGCACCAGGATGCGATCGACGTTGCTCAGCAGGCGTTGGCGATGGGTGATCACCAGCGCGGTGGTGCCCTGCTGGCGCAGCTGGAGCAGGCACTCGGCCAGGGCGGCCTCACCGGCATCGTCCAGATTGGCGTCGGGTTCATCCAGCACAATCAGCGCGGGGTCGCCGTAGAGCGCTCGGGCCAGGCCGATACGCTGGCGCTGACCGGCGGACAGCGCGGTGCCGCCGTGATCCAGATAGGTGTCATAGCCTTCGGGCAGCTTCAGCACCAGTTCATGCACGCCGGCACGGCGGGCGGCACGTACGACCTGCTCGGGGTCGACCTCCTGGAAGCGGGCGATGTTCTCGGCCACGCTGCCGTCGAACAGCTCGATGTCCTGGGGCAGATAGCCGAGGTAGGGGCCCAGCGCAGTGCGATCCCACTTGTTGATATCGGCGCCATCCAGGCGCACGCAGCCAAGCTGAGCCGGCCATAGCCCGAGCACCACCCGGGCAAGGCTAGACTTGCCCGAGGCGCTGGGGCCGACCACGGCCAGGTGTTCGCCCTTGGCAAGCTTGAGGTCGATGTTGGTCAGGGTCGGCAGGCGCACGCCGGGAGGCGCGGCGCTGACGCCTTCCAGGCTGAGCTGACCGCGGGGCCGGGGCAGCGGCATGGTCGGCGGATCGGCGGGCACCTCGTCGAGCAACGCCTCGAGTCGTCCCTTGGCCGTGCGTGCCCCGGAAAAGCCCTTCCAGCCGTTGATCATCTGGTCGATGGGGGCGAGGGCGCGGCCCATCAGGATCGAACCGGCGATCATCATGCCAGGGGTCAGCTCGCCCCTGAGCACCAGAAAGGCACCGATGCCCAGGATCAGCGACTGGAACATCAGCCGCAGCACCTTGGAGGTATTGGTCAGCAGGCCCGAACGATCGCTGGCCTGGGATTGCAGCACCAGGTATTCACGATGGCGCGCCGCCCAGCGGCCCTGGATGCCGGGCAGCATGCCCATGGCGTGCAGCACCTCGGCGTTGCGCAGGTTGCTGTTGGCCAGGTCCTGGGACTGCACGTGGCGACCGTTGGCCTCGGTCAGCAGTTGCTTGGTCATACGCTCGTTGATGACCGCGATGGTGGCCAGAATTACGCCGGCGCCCAGGGCAAACAGCCCAAACCACGGATGAAAGAGTGCCAGCACCCCGATGTAGACTGGTACCCAGGGCGCATCGAAGAAGGCAAACAGGCCGTTGCCGGAGAGGAACTGACGCAGGCTGGTCAGGTCGTTGAGCGGTTGGGCGGAGGGCTTGCCGGGACTCGACAGGGTGCGCTTGAACATGGCGCTGTAGAGCCGGGGACTGATCAGCGCATCGAGGCGATTGCCGACCCGGACCAGGATGCGTGAGCGCATCAGCTCGAGCCCACCCATCACCAGAAACAGGAACACCACCACCAGCGTCAGCATCCACAGGGTTTCCTGGCTGCGGGTGGTCAGCACCCGGTCATACACCTGCAGCATATAGAGTGGCGGCACCAGCATCAGCAGGTTGATGAACAGGCTGAACAGAGCCACATAGCCAAAGCTGCGCCGGCAGAAGGCCAGCACCTTGCGCAGATCGTTGTGTTCCGCAGACATCTTCCCTCTCCCCCTGGACGTTACGTCATTTTTCTTGTTTGGCGAACATTGCGCCGTTTTTTTGAAAATCGGTTGGGCCATTTGCCCATAGGTGGTGAATGTCGTGGGTCAACGCGGACGTCGAATGACTAAAGATGTTATGCGGATTTTTCTACCTTGCAACTACTTTACAGGGGCTTTTGCCTAGTTATTCTTTGGATTTTATTCCCCAGTTATCTGCGGGCTGTATCTCTGATTTTTTAATAGTGGAAATCTGAATATATATCCGATGTTGGCATAATAAAAGTCTCATGTTGGAGTGTTGTTACGCTGGACTTCAAGGTGCCTTGTTTTTGGTTTTGGAGTGGTGGCTATACTGCATGCAGAGAGGTTAATAATCTAATAAAACAAGTAAAAACAACGATATAGATCACCGTTGATGAGAGTTTCTTTACCGTTTATTCCGCATGGTTAGCGCTGTCAAAAAAATCTTGATGTACCTCCGTCGGGTTATAGAATCAGAGAGAGCCATCTCTTTCTGGCTACCGGTTCGTTTGTTGTCTCAGCGGAAGTTGGGGATTCGTCTGGGCGGACTGTAAAGCGGCGAGAGAGATCTTCGAAGAAAGTTTATGGGTTCTTGTTGGCAGTTGGTGGCAATCACTATCCAAAATAATCGTCAGGGGGCAGGCCATGTTTTCCATGTCATTTGTGAGCCGTGGGCAAAAGTCATTTCAAAAGCGTCTGGCAGATAAGGCGGAATTTCGGACAAAAGATTTCGAGATGCATGATCTGGTGGTCGCACCGCATCCTGGCCAATGGCGGGACGCGGTCGAAGCCGTGCGGATGACCTGGAAGGATGCCTCCGGCGCACAAAGCGTCTTCGAGCGTTTCGAACGGCCCTTCGTGTTTGACCATCTGCCTACGCCGCAACCGGGCAAGCTGGCCATGGTGATCGATGCCCTCGATGGGCAAGGGCAGGCACTGGGCGGACTTCGTGCTGCCTTCGATGTGCTTATCGAGGACGCCGAGGCTGCCAGTGACGAAGAAGTCGCAGGCCCGAGTGGCCAGGTGGAAGCGGGGCAGGACGGTGCAGGTCTGGAAGGAGCGGATCAAGCGTCTGGTGATCAGGGCATCCCGGCAGATGCCGCGCCGGCGTCGGCACCAGGCGCGCCTGCTGCGTCCGATAGCGCAGCGCCTTTGGCAACCCCAGCATCAAGCTCGGCAGCAACCCCTGCAGCGCTTTCTACCACCCCAGCCGCGGCGCTTTCTACCACCCCAGCCGCGGCGCTTTCTACCACCCCAGCCGCGGCGCTTTCTACCACCCCAGCCGCGGCGCTCTCTACCACCCCAGCCGCGGCGCTTTCAGCCACCCCCTCAATAGTGGCCGCGGCCGCGCCGATCGGCTTTTCGCTGCGTATCCAGGCCGAGGACGATGACGCCAGCGACGGCGCCTCGGCCAGTATTTCCGGCGATACCGGAATCGCCGTGGTCAGTGATCCGGCCAACCCTGACGCCGCCGATGCCGAGGGCAACGCCTACGTGGATTACGGCAACGGCGTGGCCGGTGGCGAGAGCCTGACCTTCACCTTCGAGGCGCCGGAGGCCGGTGAATACGACCTGGTGCTGCGCTACGCCATGGGCGACGGCAACCGCCCCCTGCGACTGGATGTCAACGGCGAGCTGTTCGACCGCATGTTCGACCTGCCCGCCACCGGCGATGATTTCACCAACTTCGAGCTGACCCAGCCGGTACGGGTGACCCTGGCCCAGGGCACCAACACCATTACGCTGACCTCCAATGGGGCCAGCGGGCCTAACATCGACTATCTGGAAATCACCGCCCCGGACCCCGATCGCTACGTGGTGCAAGGCGAGGACATGCTGCTGTCGCCCGACGAGGACGTGGACGACACTGGTACCAACCGGGTGGCGACGCTCGATAGCATCGCTGACTTCACCAACAACAACGAGACCTTCCGCGTCGGCGCCGAAGGTGCCGGCTACCTGGATTGGGCGTTTGGTAATGCCAATGCCAGCGCTGACTTTACCCTGGACGTGGCCACCGCCGGCACCTACACCGTAAGCGTCACCTACGCGACCTCCGACCCCCGTCCGCTGGACCTGATACTGGTGGACGGCGCGACCACCACCACCCTGGGCACCTTTGCCTTCGCGACAACCACGGCGCCGGACTACTACCCCGACGATGTCGAGTCCGATCTCGACGCTGCCAACCGGCCCAATCAGAGCAGCCAGTGGGAAGGCTGGACCGTCGAGACCCTGGAGGTCGACCTGGCTGCCGGTTCCAATACCCTGCGTCTGGGCGGCGGCTATACCAATGGCCCCAATATCGACAAGATCGAGCTGGCCCTGGTCAGCGCTGCGGCAACCAATCCAGTGATCGACCCGCTGGTGGTGCAGGCCGAGGACGCCGAGCTCGGCGCCGACAACGGTGCCGCCACCCTGGTGCGCGACGCCGAGAACCCCGAGAACGGCGGCTTTGTCGGGCTGCGCCCGGACTACTCCGGCACCGGCTATGTGGACTTCGGCAGCGCACCCGGCGACAGCCTGACGTTTACCGTCAACGTGGCCGAGGCGGGTGACTACGACCTGAACTTCCGCTACGCCAGCAACGGGGCGCGCCCGCTGGATCTGTCGATCAACGGGGGAGACGCCTCGACCCAGGCCTTTGCCAGCACCGATCCCAATGCCAGCAATGTCGATCCCGAGGGCTTCGATGTCTGGGGTTATCAGACCCTGACGGCGAGTCTGCAGGCCGGCGACAACACCATCACCCTGGCGATCCCGGCTGGCCGCAACAATGGACCCAACGTCGATCGTCTTGAGGTCACCACGGCGGGTACCGGTCCGGTCGGCGATGTCGAGGGCGACGAAGGTGACGACCTGTCGTTCAGCTCCGCTTCCGCTCTGATCAATGCCGACGCCGCTGCCTCGGCGGGTTTCAACGTAACGGGGCTGGATGATGACATCGTCTTCGTCGGCGTCAGCTTCGATGGCGGCGTCAACGTCGAGGAGGTCACCCCGGACGCCAACGGTGACTTCAGCCTCGACCTGTCCGGCCAGGCCGATGGGCCGCTGGCGGCCAGCCTGATCGCGATGGATGCCTTCGGCAACCGTGCGACTCGCGAGCTGTCATTGACGCTGGATACCACCGCCGACGAGGGTGCTGACCTGGCGCTCAGCGGCCCTGTCGATCCGGTAACCGCGGATGACAGCGACGCTGTCACCTTCAACCTGGCGGGGCTGGACACCGACGCCGATGTCGTCGAGGTAAGCTTCGACGGCGGCACCACCCGCACCCCGGTGGGTGTCGATGGCGGCAGCTTCCAGCTGGACCTGTCCGGCCAGGACGCCGGCACCCTGGACGTCACCCTCTACGTCACCGACGCCGCCGGCAACGAAGCCAGCACCAGCACCCAGGTCACCCTGGAAGCCGACGATGCCCCGCTGACGGTGGACTTCTCGGTGGGGGCGATCTCGTCCTACGGCGGCAACCAGGACAACCCGTCCCAGGGCACCGGTGCGGCGGTGGAAGACGCCGGCGCGACGCTCGCCCTGACCGACAACGTGTGGAAGCGGGTGGCCCTGGGTGAAAGCTACCAGATCACCACCGACACTCGCCTGACGCTCGAACTCAGCGCCTCTGACACCCCGGTGTCGGAGATCATCGCGATCGGCTTTGACCTCGACGATAACCCCTTCAACGGTGGCAACAGCGCCTACCAGCTGGCCGGCACCCAGAGCCAGGGTGGTTTTGTCGACCTGCGTGGCCAGGGCGTCGATGACGACGGTGATGGCGTCGTCAGCTTTACCATCGATCTGTCGGCCCACGCTGGCACCACCATCGATTCGCTGGTGTTCGTCAACGACGACGACCTGGGCGCCAAGGGCAGCGCGCGCTTCTCCAACGTGACCCTGAGCGAGGCCACCACCGGCGACGTCAATCAGGCGCCGCAGGTGGTCGGTGGTGGCGTCGCCGACCTTGCCCTCGATGAAGGTTCCACCCTCGAGGTCGACCTGGCCTTCGAAGACCCGACGGCGACGATCTGAGCTACCGCTTCGAGGTGGCCGACGCCGGTGGTGCGCCTGTCGACGCCGCTGGCCTTGCCATCGACGGCAGCGTGCTGAGCGGCAGCCTGGATGGGCTGGAATCCGGTGATTATACCGTTACCTTGTTTGCCGATGACGGACAGATCGAGACCTCCGACAGCTTTGTGCTGACCATCGACAACGTCAACGACGCCCCGGTGGCGGAGCCGGCGGCGCTGGAGCCGTTCTTCGGTGAAGTCGGCGAGGCCTTCGGTCAGGTGGCGATCGCCGACTTCGCGCCGCTGTTCTCCGACCCCGATGGTGACGACCTGACCCTGACGGTCGAGGACTTGCCGGCAGGACTCGAGGTGGTCAATGGCGTGATCCAGGGCACGCCCTCCCAGGGCGGCAATTTCAGCGTGACCCTGCGCGCCACCGATCCCGGCGGTCTGTCGGCGACCCAGGTGCTGGAGTTCCAGATCGAGGGCACCGATATCGGTGACGTCGTGACCATCGAGGCCGAGGCCTTTACCGACCTGGACGCCGACAACGTCATCGCCACCGGCAACGCCAGCGCCTCGGGCAATGAGCTGATCCGCGTGACCAGCAACGCGCCCGCCACCGTGGGCACCGAGCTTGCGGCCGCAGGTGTCGAGCCGGGCTGGTATCGCGTTACCCTGTACGTCTTCGACGAGACCGACGGTGAGGGTGAACTGACCCTGTCCATCGACGGCAATGCCCTCGAGGCGCGCAATCTGTCGAGCGACAGCCTGACCTCCGACGTCGTATTGAGCGACGATTTCGGCACCCTGGTGGGCAGTGGTGGCCGGGGCAACGCCGGTCAGAGCGGCAACCGCAAGGAGATCGTGTTCGAGACCCCGGTGGAGATTACCGCCGATTCGCTGCTGTCGCTGGAGCTTAGAGGCGAGGGCGGCGAGCTGATGCGCATCGACTCGCTGGACCTCCTGCGCATCGAGGAGCCGGTCAACAACGCCCCGACGATTGACGGCCTCGACGACAGCGTCAGTGTCGATGAAAACACCAGTGCCGTGGCGACCCTGACACTGGACGACCTGGACGGTGACGCTCTGACGGTGACCCTCGAGGGCGCCGATGCCGCGCTGTTCAGCTTCGACGCCAATACCGGCGTACTGAGCTTCGTCAATGCCCCGGACGCCGAGCTCGCCGCCGACGCCAACGAAGACGGCGTCTATGAGCTGACGGTCATCGTCAGCGACGGCGAAGACAGCGTGTCCCAGGCCACTCTGGTCACGGTCAACGACGTCAACGAGAGTCTCTCGATCGGTGCAACCGCACTTGCCATCGACGAGAACCTGACCGAGATCGGGTCCATCTCGGTGCTCGATGAGGACGGTCAGCCGGCCACCCTGACGGCGCCGGTGTTCGCCATCACTGGTGGTGTCGACGCGCCGCTGTTCACCATCGACCCTGATACCGGAGCGCTGGCCTTCACCTCGGCGCGCGACTTCGAGCTGGCGGCGGACGCCAACGAAGACAACGTCTATGAGGTCGAGGTCAGCGTCAGCGACGGCGATCTTTCCACCACCGAGCTGGTGTCGGTCACCGTCAACGACGTCGACGAGGCGCCTTTCTCGCCCTTGAGCCTGCAGGCCGAGGACGGTGTGGTCGAGAGCTTCGATACCGACCCCAACAACACCGACACCCAGGTCCGCGACCCGGACAACCCCGAGCCGAACCAGCCCACCGGACTGCGTCCGGGCTTCAGTGGCACCGGCTATCTGGACTTCGGTGACACCCCGGGAGACAACGTCAGCTGGCAGATCGACGTGGCCCAGGCTGGCCAGTACGACATCAGCGTGCGCTACGCCACCAACAGTGATCGCCCGCTGGACCTGGTGATCAACGGCGGTGATCCGCTCGCCCTGGCCATGGTCAGCACCGATCCGGACGGCACCGGCCCCGAGGAAGGCTTCGACCACTGGCAGTTCGAGACCGTCACCGTGACCCTAGAGGCGGGCAGTAACACCATCGCCCTGGCGATCCCGGCAGGCGCCAATACCGGTCCCAACATCGATCGCATCGAGGTGACCGAGGGCGGCAGCGGCCCGATTGCGCAGGACGTCAGCGCCGACGAGGACGGCGATCTCGCCATCGTCGCCGACGACGATATCCTCGACGCCAACCAGCTGGCGGCGGCGGTGTTCAATGTCTCGGGTGTCGATGACGACGTTACCACCGTCGAGGTGTCCTTCGACGGTGGCGCGACCCGCACCGAGGTGACGCCGGATGCCTCGGGCAACATTACCCTGGACCTGAGCGGTCAGCTCGACGACCAGAGCGGTGATCTCACCGTCTCGCTGTTTGTCACCGACGCCGCCGGCAACGAGGCCAGCGCCACCGAAGTGGTCAGCTTCGAGGACGACGACGTCGTGGTGGCGCCGATCACCCTGCAGGGCGAAGACGCCGACATCGTCGACGTGGGCGGTACCGCCCAGGGCGAGGTTACCCGGCCGGTGGATGCGGACAATCCTGACGACTTTGGCAACTATCGTCCCGGCGCGGTAGGTGATGCCTACCTGGACTTCGGCTCCAATCCCGGCGACCAGATCACCTTCAACGTCAACGCGGTGGAGGCCGGCAGCTACACCGCCACCGTGCGTTATGCCAACGGAGGTGATGCCCCGCGGCCGCTGGATCTGACCGTCAACGGCGATGATCAAGGCCAGCTTGGCTTCCCCAACGCCACCGGCGCGGACGCCTGGAACCAGTGGCAGACCCTGGAAGTCGAGGTGGATCTCGTCGAGGGCGCCAACACCTTCACCCTGACCATGCCTGCGGGCGCCACCGGCGGTCCCAACATCGACCAGGTGGTGTTCGACTTCAACGAGGCCGACGTCGGCACCCCGGCGTTCAACTTCGCCATCGAGGGTGAGGCGCTGACCATCGTCGATGTCGACGGCGACACCCAGGTGCGCGACGCCGACAATCCGGAAACCAACACCGCAGCCGGTCCCGACGGTCTGTGGGACGGCTTCTCCGGCAGCGGTTACCTGGACATGGGCGCCGACGCCGGTGACGCCGCCGAGTTTCAGGTGAGCGTCGATGAGGCCGGCACCTACACCCTGGAAGTGCGTTATACCAACGCCGGCTCGAACGGCGCCGATCGTCCCATGGATATCCTGGTCGACGGCCAGAGCCAGGGCAGTCTGGCCTTTGCCTCCACCGGTACCGACGCGGCCGGCTGGGAGAACTGGACCACCACCACCATCGAGGTGGAGCTCGAGGCCGGCGACAACACCATTCGCCTGGCCAATATCGGCAACGCTGGCCCCAACATCGATAGCCTGACGGTGAGTCGTGACGGGGTGGCACCGGATCGTCCGGTGGAGCCGGGCGATCGCTTCTCGGTCAAGATCAACTTCCAGCCCGAGGGCACCGTGGTGCCGGATGGCTATATCGCCGACAACGGCAAGGCCTTTGGCACCCAGTCGGTCACCGTGGACGGCCAGACCTACCAGTACGGCTGGGTCACCGAGGAGTCGATCTACGATGGCGATCCCGGCACCGAGCCGCTGGACATCAGTTCGTTGACCAGCGTCGCGGTCAATGATCGCACCGATGACATCGCCGGCCTCGACCCGCGTCAGGGTACCTACGCCCACTTCGACCAGCCGGGACCCAACTATGTGCGTGCCGGCTGGGAGATCGAGCTGGAAGACGGCTTCTACGAGGTCACCATCTCCATCGGTGATACCAGTGGGCCCTACGACAGCAACAACGTGCTCAATGCCGAGGGCGAGCTGTTCAACGACCCCTTCACCCCGTTCCGCCCGGATGACTTCCCGGCGGACACCAACCCGTCCAACGACACAGACGGCGTGCGCTCTGACCTGGTCACCCGTATCGTCCAGGTCACCGACGGTCGTCTGACCCTGGATTCGATGGGGCTCAACAATGAGAACACCGAGATCCAGTACATCGAGATTCAGGCCCTGCCGGACCTGACCCCCGGGGATGACCGCGACGCCGCCGAAGACTACGCCTTCTTCACCGATGCCCGGGCGATCGCCGGGGTCGGCCAGAACGAGGTGGAGGTGGATCTCGATCCGGATGACGGTGCCATTCCCACCGGGGTCGATCCGACCTCCGACATCTTTGTCGGCATCTCGGTGGTGGACGGGCGTGGTGGGGCCCTGCTCGAAAGTCTGGGTGATGGCTCGATCCGGTTGTTCGAGACCGTCACCGGTCAGGAAGTCAGCTTCAACGCCAACACCACCGGCGGCTTCGACTCGCTGACCATCTCGCCGAGCCAGACGCTCAAGCCGTTCACCAGCTACACCCTGGTGATCGATGGCTTCCAGGACCGCGGACCCAATGACGATCCTGACGCGCCGACCCGCGAGTTCCAGAAGTACACCAACACCTTCGTCACCGGTGCAGAGCCGGAGGTGGTCGCCCGCGACGTGGCCTTCAACGACGTGGTGGAACTCAACGGCGCCGCCGACGGCGCCTTCGGCTTCACCTCGCTGGAGATGAGCCCGGATGGCGCCTACATGTACATCGCCACCATCAGCGGTGAACTGTTGCGCTACGACGTCGACCCGATCGACGGTTCGCTGTCCAATCGCCAGGATCTGAGTCTGCCCAACGACTATTTCGACCAGCCGGGACAGAGTCAGCAGCGCGGCATCATCGGTCTGGTGGTGGACCCCACCGATCCCAATGTGCTGTGGATCACCGACAACTATCCGATCCCGCTGACCGGACGTGACAACGGTGTGCCGGACTTCAGCGGACGGATCACCAAGATCACCCTGGACGATGGACCCGGCTTCTCCGGTACCGCCGAGGCCTATATCACCGGCTTGCCGCGCTCCAACGGCGACCACGTGACCAACAGCCTCGAGTTCCGCGAGAACCCGGACTACGACCCGGACACCAACCCGGACGTGCCGAGCCATCTGCTGTATCTGATCCAGGGCTCGAACACCGCCATGGGCGAGCCGGACAGCGCCTGGGGCAACCGTCCCGAGCGTCTTCTGAACGCCGCAGTGCTGGAGATCGATCCGACCCGTGACGTGTCCAATGGGCCCTTCGACGTCAGCACCGAACCGCTGCCCGACGATGGCCTGAACCGGCGCTTCGATGACCCCGACGGTCATCCCAAGGATGATCCCATCCCCATGGGCAACGGCGAGTTCTTGGTGTTCGACGATCGCGGCGTAGCCACGGTCCAGGACGCCAGTGGCAACGTGCTGGAGACCTACTACGATCCCTACGCCCCCGACGCGGTGTTGACGATCTTCGCCACCGGGGCGCGTAACGCCTACGACCTGGTGTGGCACTCCAACGGCTTCCTCTACGTGCCGACCAACGGCTCGGCGGCCGGTGGCAACGTGCCGGATGATCCCTCCACGCCGGAGAACGAGCGCTACACCAATGTCGAGAATCAGGATGACTACCTGTTCCGTATCGAGGAGGGCGGCTACTACGGCCATCCGAACCCGCTGCGTGACGAGTACATTCTGAATGGCGGCAATCCCACCGGTGCCAACGACCCCAACCAGGTCGACAAGTACCCGACGGGCACCATTCCCGAGGGCACCTACGACATCGCCGGGGTCTATTCGCTGGGCGAGAACCGCTCGCCCAACGGGGCGGTGGAATACACCAGCGGCGTGTTCGGCGGCAACCTCCAGGGCAACGTGCTGTTCACCGAGTACTCCGGCGGTGACGACGTGCGCTCCATCACCCTGGACGCCAACGGCAACGTCATCGGCGACGATGTGCTGCGTGATCCCGACGGCAACGTCATCACCTACGTCGACCCGCTGGACATCATCGAGAACCCGGCTACCGGCCAGCTCTACCTGCTGACCCTCAACCGCGGCAACGGCCAGAGCCAGATCATTCGCCTCGACCCGGCCCCGGGTGGCACCACCGGTCCCGTCGATCCGGATCCCGATCCCGTCGATGATCTGGTCATGGTGCTGGCCATCCAGGCCGAGGACATGACCCCGGATGACGGCACCTCGGTGGTCGTGGCCTCCGGTGCTGGCGCCGAGATCGAGATCCGCGACATCAACAATCCCGAGCCGAACCAGGCAGATCTGCCCAACGGCCTGCGACCCGGCGCCTTCGGGGTCGATGGCAATGACGTCGACGATGACGGTGTGCCCGGCGGTTACGCCGACTTCGGTAGCACCAATGAGGACTTCATCACCTTCAGCTTCGAGCTGGACCCCGATCAGGCCGGCGACTCGGTGCTCAGGGTGCGCTACGCCAACGGCGGCAATGCCGATCGTCCTCTGGAGGTGTTCGTCAACAACGTCTCGGTGGGCGTCGTATCCTTCCCGCCGCCCCAGGACCCGTCGCTTGATGACGCAGACTCGCGCTGGGCCGAGTGGCTGACGGTGGATATCGATGCCGATCTGGCAGCCGGTCTCAACACGGTGCGCTTCCAGGCCACCGACAACACCGGGCCCAACATCGACCAGCTGGCGATCCTCCAGGAAGAGGATGCAACGCCAGGCTTCACCCTCTACGAGGCCGAGGACGCCGCGCTCGGCGGGGCGGTAGTCGTCCCCGAGAGCCAGGACGACCGCAACGCCTCCGGTGATGGCTTCGTCGACTTTGCCGGTGCCGGGGACCAGACCATCACCTGGACGGTGAACGTGGACGAGGCGGGCAGCTACGAGATCGGCTTCCGCTACGCGCTGGCCGCGAGCAAGGCCGACCGTCCGCTGGGCCTGACCATCAACGGCAATGACCTGGGTCAGCTCAATTTCGTCGGCCAGAGCAACGACGACGAGACCGACTGGTTCTTCCAGGACGTGCTGGTCAACCTGGAAGCCGGCAGCAACACCATCGTGCTGACCGCGCCGAATGCCGTGGGCCCCAACATCGACCTGCTGCGGGTGCCGGACGACAATGGTGACATCTTCATCCCGGTCTACGCCGATGTCTCCGATGGTGGCCGCATCGAGCTCGAGGATGGCAACAGTGCGCGTACCGTCAATGAGCTGACCGCCGACTTCTACTTCACGGTGGACAGCGACGGTCTCTATCGTCTGGACCTGGCGGCCAACGCCGGTGCCGATGACGGTGGCTCGCTGGCGCTGACCCTCAATGGGCAGACCATCGATAGCCTGGCCTATCCCGGGGTGGGTGACGCCGGCGAGCAGGGCATCTACGTCGAGCTTCAGGCCGGCGTCGAGTACAACCTGCGCGCGGTATCCAGCGCCGATGGTGCCGATGACCTCGACTACCTCGACGTGTCGCCGCTGACCGGTAACGACAACGCCGATATCGAGGTGCAGAGCGGCGATGCTGCCTACTTCGCCAACCGCCTGCACTTCAGCTACCTGGAGAACAACAGCGCCTCGAACGATGATCGCGAGTTCAAGGACAGCGCCACGGTGACGATCTCCAATAGCGGCAGCGAGCCGCTGGAGATTCTCGAGTCCGATATCGACGGGCCCTTCGTGCTGGCCGATCCGGGTGCGTTCGACGGCCTGACCCTCGCTGCCGGTGAGTCGCTCACGGTCACGGTGCTGTTCGACCGGGACGCCTATACGGCGCCGACCACCGACGCCGGGGATGGTGTCTTCGAGGGTCGCATTCGACTGGTGACCAATGACCAGGACTCGCCGGTGGCCGAGATCCACATGGCCGGCTTCTGGCAGGCTCGTGACGAGGGTGGCTGGGAACCCAACGTCAACGAGGTCTGGGAGGTGTTCGGCTTCGGCAACCAGATCGATGGTCTGGCGACCACCGGTGGCGGCCAGAACTCGGTGCTCAACGACTTCGACCTGTATCGGCCGGTCAACGACGACGAGGTGCTGTCGCGCTACTGGTCGCTGGCCGACGGCGTAAGCGAGGCCAAGATCACCCAGATCGCCGCCTACCACGGTGGTGGCGGGGCGACGCTGGGTATCCATGCGCCGGGCAACAAGAACCAGGACATCATCTTTACCAACCACCAGGGAGACAACAACCAGACGCTGTTGCCGCTGGTCAACAACGGTGACTTTGCCACCGCGACGTTCAGCCGGGATACCATCCCCGATGGCTGGGCCGGCGAAGAGGTCTTCGGCATCGAGATGGCCGGCCTGTCCACCGATCCGTCGCTCAACCCCCAGGGTGGAGGCACGCCGCCGGCGGACGCCGACGGCATCGAGCGGGGCTACACGGTGCGCATGTTCCGGGCGCTGGACGCCGACGGCAACGTGATCCCCAATACCTACCTGGGGATCATGGACTACACCGGCATCAACTATGACTACAACGACAACATGTTCGTGATCGAAGGGGTCAAGCCGGTGTCCGGTGGCTCGCTGACCGTGACCAACAACGACGGCGTGCCTTCCGACGAGCGCCTGGTGATGTCGCGCATCGAGAACCCGGTCAATGATGCCCAGGAGGTCCACGACGAGGTCACCATCACCCTGTCCAACGACGGCTTCGATGCCCTGACCATCGACGACGTCGAGGTCAGCGATACCTCGCTGTTCGAGCTGACCGAGGCGTTCAGTGCGGTGACCCTGGCGCCGGGCGAGTCGGTGGAGGTGACGGTGCGCTTTATCGCCGATGACCCCAACGACGGTTCGCTCTACGAGGCCAGCCTGATCATCAGCTCAAGCGACGCCGACGAGGCCGAGAAGGTGATCGAACTGGCCGGCATCAGCCAGAACCAGTCCGAGAGCGGCCAGGAGCCGACGGTGCAGGAGATCGTCAACGCCTTCGGCTACTCCACCGACGTGGCCCAGGGACAGATGAACCAGGGCGGCCTGGTGGAGGCCAACGGCGACGAGGTTCTGGCGCCGTACTTCCAGCGCGCCGACGGGGCCTCGCCGATCACCATCACCCAGCTGGCGGCCTACCATGGCCAGGGTGACATCGCCCGGCTGTTCATCCACGACGTCGACAGCCGCGACATCGACGAGATCATCGCCCATGACGAGGCCGACGGTCAGACCCTGTTGCCGCGTACCCTGAATGACGGCGACAACCTGGCGGTGGCGACCCTGGATCGTGACGATCCCTTCGGCTTCTATGCCGAGATCTCCGATCGTCCGGGATACATCTCCTGGTCCGATCCCGATGCCAACCTCTACGAGGACACCATCGATGCCATCGGTATCCCGGGGGCCAACCTCAACTGGGACGAGAACGACGGTCACCTGATCCGGGTGTACGTGGCCAAGGACGCCGACGGCAACGTGATCCCGAACACCTATATCGTCATCCAGGACTACGCGGGGGTGAACTACGACTACAACGACAATATCTTCCTTGTCGAGAACGTCACCACCTATGATCCGACCGGCGCCGAGGACGCCGACGGCAATGGCCGCGTGGACCTCTACGACGACGATGATGGCGACGGTACCCCGAACTTCCTCGACGATCCGACGCCGGTGGAGCAGACCGCCTTCAACGACGACCAGAGCGCTTGGGCCGTCGGAGCAGACGGCCTGACCCTGGAGGCGAGGTTCTTCGACAACGGGGGTCAGGGAGTGGCCTACAACGACACCACCGACGCGCACCAGGGCGATGGCTTCCGCTCCGACGAGGCGGTGGACATCTCCAACGGTAGCCTGGCCATCGGCTATGTGGCCGACGGCGAGTGGCTGGAGTACACCCTGAACGTGGAGACGGCAGGCACCTATACGCTGAACTTCTCCACCTCGGCGGTCTCAGGTGGCAAGTCGATCACCGCGGCCTTCGAGCAGGATGGCAACTTCTACACCGATGCCCAGACGCAGGCCTTGCCCAACACCGGCAGCTTCACCAGCTTCACCGAGGTGGGTCCCCTGACCTTCGATCTGGAAGAGGGTGAGCAGGTGCTCAGGCTGACGTTCAACGGCGGTCAGCTCGATCTGGCATCGTTCAGCCTGGATCTGGTGGAGCCGGTGGACGACGGTCAGGACCCGTTCAACGACACCCAGACCCCGTGGCTGGTGGACGCCGACGGTCTGACCCTGGAGGCGCGGTTGTTCGATAGCGGCGGTCAGGGGGTGTCGTACAACGACTCCACCGCGGCGCATCAGGGCAATGGCTTCCGCTCGGACGAGGCGGTGGACATCTCCACGCCGTCACTGGCCATCGGCTACATCACCGAAGGCGAGTGGGTCGAGTACACCATCAACGTGGCCGAAGACGGGCTCTATGATCTTGGTTTCCTGACCTCGATGGACACCAATTTCCCCGGGCCGCGCACCATCACCGCAAGCTTTGCCAAGGGCGGCGACAGCCCCTACGTGAGCGCCTCGCCGGTGGCGGTGAACGACACCGGTAGCTGGAGCAACTTCGTGCCGACCGAGACCACCCAGGTGGCGCTGGAGGCGGGCGAACAGGTGGTACGCCTGACCTTCAACGGCGGCTCCATGGATCTGGCGAGCTTTACCCTGGCGCCGGTGGGAGCGGTGGACGATGGCCAGCAGGCATTCACCGACGATGGCCAGCCCTGGCAGGTGGGCAGCGAGTTCAGCCTCGATGCGGTGAACTATGACGAGGGCGGACAGGACGTCGCCTACAACGACACCAGCGAGGCGCAGCTCGGCAGCAACGTGCGCGGCGAGGGGGTGGATCTGTCCAACGGCGGCAGCGCCATCGGCTGGATCGAGGATGGCGAATGGGTGGAGTACACCCTGAACATCGAGCAGGCGGGGACTTACGACATGGCCTTCCTGGCCTCGCTGGGTACCACCGGCGGTGGGCAGCGCTCGATTACCGCCAGCTTCACCAAGGACGACGGCACGCCCTACGCCACCGCCACGCCGGTGGGGGTCGAGCCCACCGGTGGCTGGACCAACTATGTCGAGACCGAAAGCACCCAGGTGACGCTGGAGGCCGGTGAGCAGGTGCTGCGCCTGACCTTCAACGGCGGGTCCATGGACCTTGAGGGCTTCTCGCTGTCACGGGATGGCCAGCAGGCGTTCAACGCCGGTGGTACCCCCTGGCTGGTGGACGCCGATGATGGCCTTGCGCTGGATGCGGTGCAGTTCGACGAGGGCGAGCAGGGCGAGGCCTTCAACGAGCTGAGCTCGGCGCAGTTCGGTAGCGACTTCCGCGATACTCCAGTGGATATCGTCGGCCAGGGTGAGGCCGTGGGCTGGATCGAGGATGGCGAGTGGCTCGAGTACACCATCAATGTCGAGCAGGCCGGTAGCCATACCCTGTCCTTCGTTACTTCTGGCCCCAATGGCGGACGCAGTATCACCGCCTCGGTGGAGCAGAACGGCAGCGTCTACGAGCAGGGCAGCGTCGACACGCCGGTGACCAGTGACTGGGGCGTGTTCGTCGACACGGCGTCGATGACCCTGGATCTGGAGGCAGGCGTGCAGGTGCTGCGACTGACCTTCAACGGGGGTTCCCAGGACATCGCGTCCTTCGAGCTGACCCGTGATCCGGACGTGGCGGCGGCCAACGCGGCCAGCGCCAGTCTGCTGCTGGCGGACGATCCGCTCGCCAGCCAGGCCGACGATGGTATCGACAGTCAGCCGATGAGCGACGATGTCGGGGTCCAGGGCGTTCAGCAGGACGACGCCGGCTTCTGAGGCTGAGGCTTGGAGAACACGCCGAGGCGGAACAGAAAAACGAGGGAGGAAGCCATGTCAGGCCCCGGCAACGGGGTCTGACAACAAGAAAAATGGAGGAGGGAGGATGGCCGGGGGGCCATTCTCTGCTCCAGAAAGATGCAGCAGAGTCGCTGTCATGGAGTCCCGTGCCGGCAGGGAGCTGGCCCTGCGCGGACCGTCCCCCCCCTGAACCTTGGTCCGCGCAGTTCTTTTTCTTGCCATCATCGAGCCGAGTGGTCCAACTCGGTCCTCGTCATTTTGTTCTGCTTGATCCCAGTACTTGATCCTACTGCTTGATCTCTCTGGGGGGGGGGCCTTCCTGGAACTGGCAGTCTGCGCGTGCGCATGGCGCCATCGAACCAGCGGTTTGGTGATTGCTCTTTCGTCATTCCTCACGCATGGCCCTAGTGAGCATATCGCCATTGAATCAGTGGTTTGGTGATTGCTCTTTCGTCATTCCTCACGCATGGCCCTAGTGAGCATATCGCCATTGAATCAGTGGTTTGGTGATTGCTCTTTCGTCATTCCTCGCGCATTGCTCTAGCGAGCATGTCGCCATTGAATCAGTGGTTTGGTGATTGGTCTTTCGTCATTCCTCACGCATTGCCCGGGCTAGCATGTCGCCATTGATTCAGTGGTTTGGTGATTGGTCTTTCGTCATTCCTCACGCATGGCCCGGGCGAGCATATCGTTGATCGGTTTGGTGATATAGCTGGCGAAGCTTCTCTCCCCGGTGAGGATCATCACCTCTGCCGGCATACCTGCGACAAGACGCATGTTGTCGGTCAGCTGGGATTTGCCCAGGTCGGTCACTCCGACACGGACCTTGTAGTAGCGCTGGCGGGTGGCTTCGTCCTCGAAGCTGTCGGCGCTGACGCGGACCACCTCGCCGTCGATGACATTGGACAGGCGCTGGTTGAAGGCGCTGAAGCGGATTTCCGCCGACTGGCCGGGGTAGAGGTGATCCACATCGTGGTTGGGGACGCGGGCCTCGATCACGAAACCGTCGCCGGCCGGGACCAGGTCAAGCAGCGGGTCGCCACCACGTACCACGGCGCCCAGGGTGTGCACCTGCAGGTCTACCACGGTACCCGCCACAGGGGCCGTGATCCGCGTGCGCGCGAGGGTGTCATTGAGAGCGACCAGGCGCTCTTCGGCGTCGGCGACCTCGGCCTGGACCTGACGTAGCGCTTCGCCCACCTGCTGTTGAAATGCCTGCAGGCGAATCTGCTTGTTCAGGGTGTTTTCACTGATCTGGGCGCGCAGTCGGGCGATCTCCGAGGCGTGTCCCGCGTTGTCACTCTGGTACTCCAGGCTCTCGCGTTCCAGCTCACGCAGACGCTGGCTGCTGATCATGCCGTCACGAAACAGCTTGCGGTGGTTGGCGACCTCACCCTCCAGCGAGTCGATGCGTTGCTGGGTGATCGAACGGGTTTGCCCCAGGCCGGTGATCTGCTCTTCCAGTTGAAGAATCTGCTGGTCCAGGGCGGCCAGCGTATCGTCCAGCGATTGCCGGCGTACCTCGAACAGCCGCCGCTGCACGCCCAGCACCTCCTGAACCCGCGAATTGCTGGACGCGATCAGTTCCTGTGGAAAGACCAGGCTGTCGCTGTCGGCCTGTTCCGCCAGCAGTCTCACCTCGCTGGCCCGAGTGATCAGGTACTCGGTCTCGGCGATGCGCTGTTGCGCCAGCGCCTGGGTGTCGTCCAGCACGATCAGTGGGTCGCCGGCTTCCACGTGATCACCGTCCTCGACCAGCACGTCGGCGACGATGCCGCCTTCCAGGTGCTGGATCGTCTTGGTGAAGCTTTCCACCGAGACCGAACCGGGGGCGACCACCGACACCGCCAGGTGAGCGGTGACCGACCAGACCCCGAAGCCACCGAAGGCCACCAGCAGGATGGCAAGGCCCCAGCGGCGATAGGGCCGAAGGTCCACCGGTACTTGATTCTCAGGACCCGCGGTGGCCGAGCTCGAGTCGATGGCGGCGGTCTCGACGGGCACCGAAGTAGAGACTTGAGCGCTCATCGTGGTGTCCTCGAGCTGTTGGATGAAGGGGGATCCGTTGGCAGCGGGTTCGATGGCGCAACGCCGGACGGTGCTCGTTGAGAAGAGGGCGTGCCGGCACCGGCGACTTGCTTCACCACCCGTGCCGAGGACACCGTTCCCTTGAGTCTTGCCCCGCCGGCCGGAGAGGGAGGAGCCAGGGACGTCACTCGGCCGTTGTCGAGGAACATTACCCGGTCGACCTGGGCCAGCAGGCGCTGTCGGTGGGTGATCACCAGGGTAGTGGTGGCGAGCCGGCGCAGGCGGACCAGGGTTTCCACCAGGGCTCGCTCACCGCTTTCGTCCAGATTGGAATCGGGTTCGTCCAGCACCACCAGCGATGGTTCGCCGTACAGGGCTCTGGCAAGGCCAATGCGTTGACGCTGGCCGGCGGATAGACCCGTGCCGCCGTGTCCGATGGTGGTGTCGTAGCCTTCGTCGAGCTTGAGGATCAACTCGTGGACGCTGGCCAGGTGGGCCGCCTTGAGTACTGCGTCGGCGTCGACCGGGCCGAAGCGAGCGATGTTGTCTGCAATGCTTCCGGCCAACAGCTCCACGTCCTGGGGTAGATAGCCCAGGTGGGGCCCCAGGGTGCTGCGTTCCCAGCGCAGGATGTCGGCGCCATCGAGGCGTACGCATCCGTCGAGACTCGGCCAGATGCCCAGGGCTACCCGTGCCAGGGTCGATTTTCCCGAGGCACTCGGGCCGACGATAGCGAGTTGTTCGCCAGCCTTGAGGTCGACGCTGATCGCGTTGAGTGAGGCGACGGTCGCTCCAGGCGGGCCGGCACATACCTGCTGGAGGGAAAGCTGGCCCTTCGGGGCGGGCAGCGGCATCGGTGGTGATGGCGCCTCGCTGTCGATGAGTTGGCCCAAGCGTTCGCGGGCGTTACGGGCGGCGATAAAGCTCTTCCAGCCATTGATCAGTTGATCGATGGGGGCCAGAGCTCGCCCCAGCAGGATCGAGCCAGCGATCATCATTCCTGGGGTCAATTCCGCCTTCAGTACCAGCCATGCCCCCAGGCCGAGGATCAGCGACTGGGACAGCAGCCTTAGTATCTTCGAAAGGTGGGTGAGTACACCTGAACGATCACTGGCCCGGGATTGCAGTGCGAGGGAGTCACGGTGCTGCGACTGCCAGCGTCGCTTTACGCTCTCCAGCATGCCCATGGCATGGAGCACCTCGGCGTTGCGCAAGTTGGCGGCGGTTTCGTCGCGGCTGGCGACCTGGTGGCCGCCAGCCTGTTTCAGCAGACCCCGGGTGCAGGCCTCGTTGATCGCGGCCAGGGCCAGCAACAGGATGCCGGCGGCCAGGGCAAAGAGCCCGTAGAGCGGATGAAACAGCGTCAGTACCCCCAGGTAGAGGGGGATCCATGGCGTGTCGAAGAAGGCGAGCAGGGCGGGGCCGGAGACGAACTGGCGCAGCGTGGCCAAATCATCCAGCGCCTGGGTCGAGGTGGCACCCGGACGGCGCAGGGCCTGATCGTAGATGGCCTGATGGACAGCCGGCTGGAGCCGTTCATCCAGGGCATTGCCGATGCGCACCAGCAGTCGCGAGCGAACCCACTCGAGTCCGCCCATGACGGCGAACAGGAACACCACGACCAACGTCAGCATGACCAGGGTCTCGACGCTGCGACTGGCCAGCACCCGGTCATACACCTGCAGCATGTATAGCGAAGGCACCAGCATCAACAGGTTGATGAACAGGCTGAACAGTCCGACGTCGAAGAGGCCGCGTCGGCAGCGAAGTATCGCCTCCCGAATATTGTAACGGGTGGGGGTCATGTAAAGGCGTCTCGTTTTCTGGATTTGCGGCGAAGTTCTGGTGGTGTTGGCAGCCGGAGCGAAGAGCGATGCCTGATGTCGTTTAGCACCTTGTCGTGCAGGGTGTCCGAAGTCTGATGGAATGAAGTATGGAGTTGGCAGGGAGTGAGAGGCTAGGGAGAAGTTCGCCGAAACGACTTTTTTAGAGCTTACAAATCTATGTAAAACGGCATAAAAATGAAGAATCTCAATAGATGTTTCCGTATTCTTTTGTTGAATTTTTGAAAAATTCTGTGCTGTTTTTGTCGACGATTATTGTGAGGAATATTGAAGTCATTGTTTTTAGAGGGAGTAAATAGGTTTTCGGCCGCTTTTAGATGCGTCAAAAAAGTTCTGTTGTGGAAGGGCGAGTTGATCAAGACGAAGTAGTTGGATCAAAAAAAACCCTCAACTTCTGATGTTGGTGTAAGATATTTGCTATTTGTTTCCGAATGTAAAACGGTTTTCATGGGGTATGACATGTAGAAAATATATGGAGTCACCATGAGCAGTAACGATGAGATGGTCAGCCCGATCACGGGAAGAACCGCCCAGATGTTGGTGGTGCCACAGGATGCCGATCTTCTGGTTTGGCAGGCGGAAGAGGGCACCATCATCGACGTTGGCGGTAGACCCTCCGGCGCTGTCACCGAAGTGGTGTCGGGTAGCAACGCCAGGCCCGGTGCTGTCAACAATGCCTATGTGGATCTTGGCAGGGATCCCGGTGATGGTGTCCAGTATGACATCAGTGTCGATACGGCAGGCAGCTACCAATTGACCCTGCGCTATGCCAACGGCAGCAACAGTGATCGTCCGTTGGCGCTTCAGGTGGATGGCGGCGTCACGACGTCGGTGAGCTTTCCTGGAACCGGTGGCTGGAGCAGCTGGCAGGAGGTGACGGTCGAACTTGAGCTTGAGCCGGGTTCGCATCAGCTGTTTTTGTCGATCCCCACGGCGGAACAGGGTGGCGTGGGCCAGGGACCCAACCTGGATCAGCTGACACTGGTAAAGGTGGAAGACGAACCAGATCCCGACCCTGACCCAGATCCTGATCCCGATCCCGATCCGGAGCCGGAAACAGGCATCATGTCGTTCGAGGCGGAAACCTTTACCATCGACGATCAGGAGTCGGATCCAGGCAGCCCGGCCGATACGACGGCGCGTCTGGAAGCCGATGGCGTGGATTCGCTCAGGCCTGGCTACAGTGGCGAGGGTTACCTTGACCTAGGCAACGATGTCGGCGATGCCGGGGTATTCGAAGTCACCGTGGAGGAAGGCGGCAATTTCCGACTGGACGCCCGCTACGCCAATGGAGGCAACGCTGATCGCCCCATGGCGCTCTACATTGATGGCGTCAGGGTAGGCGAGTTCGAGTTTGCTTCCACCGGGGCTGGTGATGATGGTTGGCAACGCTGGCGGGAAGAGTCGCTTGAACTCAAGATCGAAGCCGGGACCCATTCTGTTCGCCTTGAGAATCTCACGTCAGGGGGGGCCAACCTTGACCTGGTCAAGCTGTCTCCGCTCGTCGTCGAGCCCGGCGAGCGTCCGACACTGAAGATCAACTTCCAGCCACAGGGGGCCGACGTTCCCGAGGGCTATGTCGCGGACACCGGCCAGGCCTTTGGAACACAGATGCTGGAAGTGGACGGCAAGACCTACCGCTACGGCTGGGTCACCGAGCAAAGCATTGCCGACGGAACTGAGAACGGCACCGATCCATTGTCGCTGGCGAGTCAGGGTGCTTTTACCCTGGTGGATCGCTCCGAGCGCTTCGTCGGCCTGGACCCGCGCCAGGCGACCTTTGCCCAGATGACCAGCGAGCGCGACGGCTTCGTCGATGCAGGCTGGGAAATTGAGCTGGAGCCCGGCTTCTACGAGGTGACCATGTCGGTGGGCGACGCTTCCGGCAACTTCGACGCCTTCTACGGGGTCAATGCGGAGGGTGTTGCCTTCACCGATGCCTTTGCCCCAGGGCGTCCAGACGACTTTTCCATCGATGCGACGCCGACCAATGACACCGAGGGCCTGCGTTCGGATCTGGTCACTCGGGTGGTTGAGGTGACCGATGGTCGTCTGACGCTGGATGCGCTCGACGTCGACAGCAAGAACGTCAAGCTGCAGTATCTGGAGATCCGACCGCTGCCGGACCTGACTCCGGAAGATGACCAGCCAGCGAGCCTCGACTATGCGCACTTTACCGATGCCCGGGCCATCGCCGGTGTTGCTACCAATACCGTTGTCGTGGATCTGGACAGGGAAGACGGTAGCCTGCCCACCGGAGTCGATCCCACCTCCGATATCTTCGTCGGCGTTCAGGTGGTCGAGGGCCGAGGAGGCGCACTCCTGAAGAGCCTGAGCGATGGTTCGGTACGGTTGTTCGAGACCGTCACCGGCATCGAGGTGGCGTTTGATATCAACACCACCGGCGGTTTCGATTCACTGACCCTTTCCCCCAAGGAAACGCTGAAGCCTTTCACCAGCTATAGCCTGGTGATCGATGGCTTTCAGGATCGTGGCGACAACAGCGACAGCAGTTTGCCGACCCGGGAATTCCTGAAGTACACCAATACCTTCGTTACCGGGCCAGAACCGGATATCCTGCCCAGTGATGTGGCCTTCGAGGGAACGGTGGAGTTGAACGGTTCCGTCGACGGAGCCTTCGGTTTTACCTCCCTCGAGGTCAGCGCCGGGGGTGATGCGCTGTACGTGGTCAGCATGGGCGGCCAGATCGTGCGCTACGCGCTGGACCCTGAGGACGGCTCGCTGGGCCCCGGGGAGGCCCTGTCGCTGGCCCTGGATCCCTTCATGGAGCCCGACGCCGACGCCTTCAACAATCGGCGGGGTATCATCGGCATCGCGGTGGACCCGACCGATCCAAAGGTGTTGTGGGTGACCGACAACTATCCGATCCCGCTGTCCGGACGCGACACCTCGACCCCCGACTTCAGCGGTCGCTTGTTGAAGATTACCCTGGACGAGGGAGACGACTTCAGCGGTAGTGCCGAAGTCTACCTGACCGGACTTCCCCGTTCGGTGGCGGACCACGTCACCAACAGCATCGAGTTTCGGGAAAATCCGGCGTTTGATGCAGAGGCGTCGCCCACTGAACCCTCGCATCTGCTTTACCTGACCCAGGGGTCCAATACCGCCATGGGGGACGGCGACAGTGCCTGGGGCAATAGGCCCGAACGTCTGCTGTCTGCGGCGGTGTTGGAGGTGGATCCGACGCGCTCGCCGCCCGCTGGTGGCTTCGATGTCACCACCGAGCCCCTGCCGGAAGACCAGACACGCTTCCTCGACGTCGACAATGACCTGAAAAATGCCCACATTCCCATGGAGGAAGGGCGCTTTCTGGTGTTTGACGACAAGGGTGTCGCCAGCGTCCAGGACGCTGATGGCCTCGTGCTGGAGAGCTTCTACGATCCCTTCGTCGATGATGCCGTGGTCAAGATCTTCGCCACCGGGGTCCGCAACGCCTACGATCTGGTCTGGCACTCCAATGGCTACTTGTACACGCCGACCAATGGCTCGGCGGCGGGCGGTGCCGTGCCGGATGACCCCTCGACGCTGATCGACGAATCGGCGACCAACGTGGTCAAGCAGGATGACTATCTGTTCAAGGTCGAGCAGGGGGGGTACTACGGCCACCCGAATCCTCTGCAGGACGAGTACATCCTTAACGGCGGTAACCCCACCCGGCTGGAGGACATCAACGAGGTCACGTCCTACGATCCAGGCATCGAGCCCGACCCCAACTATCGCATCGACGATGCCTACTCGCTGGGGGAGAACCGCTCTGCCAACGGCGCGACCGAATACGTCGGTGATACCTTCGGCAATGCCTTCAAGGGCAGTCTGCTGATCACCGAGTATTCCGGAGGAGACGACATTCGCTGGATCACGGTGAATGCCGAAGGCAAGGTCATCGGTGACGACGTTCTTCGGAATGCCGCCGGCAAGGTCATCACCTATACCGATCCTCTGGATATCATCGAGAACCCCGCCACAGGGCGCCTGTATCTGGTCACCTTGAACCGCCGGACCGGCGAGAGTCAGCTGGTCCGCCTGGATCCCGTCGAACCCATGTCGTCCGGCGGGGCTGGCACTGACTCGATGAGGATACTGGCAACCATCCAGGCCGAGGACAACACCCCTGGCGACGGCACCAGCGCCACCATCAGCGAGGGCGGCGCTGCCGAGATCATCATCCGTGAAGGGATCGCCAGTGAGGTGCCGGGGCTGCAGCCGGGCAGCTTTGGCAATGACGGCAATCTGGATGACAACGACGGGGTCGGTGGCGGTTACGCTGATTTCGGCAGGAACTCAGACGATGCCATCACCTTTGGCTTCACCCTGGAAGCCGGTGATGGTGGTGACACCGTACTGCGGGTGCGCTATGCCAATGGTGGCTTTTCGGATCGACCTCTCGAGGTCTTCGTCAATGGCCTGAGTGTGGGTATCGCCGACTTTCCACCGGCACCGGACAGCCTCGAGGGTTCCGATCGCTGGCGTTTCTGGATGACCCAGGATATCGAGGTGAACCTGGCGCCGGGCGATGTCGAGGTGCGTTTGCAGTCGGTGTCCCGGGCTGGGCCTAACGTGGATCAGCTGGAAGTGGTGCACGAGCCTTCGCCCGGTTTCGGCATCTACGAGGCCGAGGATGCACTGCTAAACGGACCTCGAGTGGTCGAAGTGGGTGACGTGCGCGACGTCTCGGAGAACGCCTACGCCGACTTCAGGGGCACGCAAGACCAGACCATCACCTGGTCGATTCGTGTCGAAGAAGCGGGAACCTATGAAATCGGTTTCCGCTACAACCTTTCTCAGACCAAGGCGGATCGACCGCTGTCTTTCAGTATCAATGGTGTCGCCCAGGATGATCTCGACTTCGCAGGGCTGAGTGAGAATAACGCTGACTGGATCTATCATAACGTGTTGGTCAGCCTGAAGGCGGGGATCAATACCCTGGTAGTGACCGCGCCGGCGGCGGTTGGGCCGGACATGGACCTGTTGTGGGTGCCCGACCAGTCGTTGGAAGCGATTCGGGCCGCCGTTCTCGGGCCAGCCGACGCCACCGATGGCGTGCGCATCGAGCTTGAGGATGGCATCTCGGCGCTCAGCGTCGACCCGCGAAGCGCTGACTTCTTCTTCGAGGTCGATACTCGAGGCCTCTACCGGCTCGATCTGGCGGCGAATGCCGGTGTGCTGCGTGGCGAGGATCTGGCCCTCAGTCTCAATGGCAAGCCATTGACCGTGATGTCCTTTCCCGGAGCAGGAACGGCGGGTGAAGAGTCCTACTACGTCGAGCTGGAGCCCGGGATCGAGTACCGCCTGCACATGGTGTCCGATGATCTGTGCAGTCAGCGCATCGACTACCTGGATGTGACGCCAGTCGCAGTCACTGCCGAGGCCGTGGCCCACCTGGAGAGTGGTGACGTCAACTACTTCAGTGATCGCCTGTTGTTCAACTATCTCGATGAAAACGACTTTGGTGGCCCGGATCGGGACTTCAAGGAAAGTGCTACCGCCGTCATTTCCAATGATGGCAGCGACCCGCTGACCATTCTTGATGTCTCACTGGATGGCCCCTTCGTGCTTGCTGACGCGGCGGCCCTTGAAGGGGTGACACTGGCACCGGGGGAATCGCTCGAGATCGATGTATTGTTCGATCGCGCGAATTATCGTCCGCCCGCCAGCAACGCCGATGACGGCAGCTTCTTCGGGAGTCTGAGGCTGGTGACCAACGACGCCGATGCCCCGGTCCAGGAGTTGACGCTTGCCGGGTTCTGGCAGGCTCAGGATGAGGGCGGCTGGGAACCGACCGTCGACGAGGTCTGGAACGTGGCCGGATTCGGCAACCGGATTGGCGGTATTCCGACGGACGGTGGCGCCAGAGGCTCTGCCTTCGATGACTACGGTTTCTATCGCGCCGTCAGCGAGGAGGAAGTGCTGTCGCGCTACTGGACCCTGGCCGACGGGGTCGATGAAGCCAAGGTGAGTCAGATAGTCGCACTGCATGGGGCGGGTGTGGCTGCCTTCGGACTCCACGCCTTCAGGAATACCTCCCAGGATATCAAGTTGATTCGCCACGATGCGGACCAGAACCAGTCCTTTCTGCCGTTGACCTATCTTGATCGTCAGCAACCGGCAGCCACCTTCACCCGAGACGATATTCCTGACAATTGGGGAGGCAACGATCTGTTCGGCCTCGAGGTGGCCACCCTGTCCTCCGATCCCTCGTTGAATCCTCCCGGCAAGGGCAAGCCACCGGCGGATTCGCCGGATCTGGAGCGTGGCTACTACGTTCGCGTGTTCAAGGCGCTGGACGATGAAGGTAACGAGATTCCTGATACCTATCTGGTGCTTCAGGACTATTCCGGATCCAACCTCGACTACAACGACAACATGTTCGTTATCGAGGGTATCAAGCCGATGTACGAAGGCAACGGTGTCCCGCCGGAGGAAACCGACCAGGTGGTGCCATCGTCGCGCTTCACCGTGGCCGCCGAGCAGGGTGAGTCTGCGCAGGAAGTGCCCGATGTGGTCGATCCGCTGGATCTGCAGGGCCTGCCCCAGCAGCAACCCGACGAACTGTTCTGACAGGCTTGCCACTGTCAACCGTGTGAATGCCGCTCCCCCGGGAGCGGCATTTTTCTGGGCGCCGGATCCAGAAAGTAGTTGTCGCTGTTGGCAGACACCGGGTGTTGCAGGGCGTCGACAGCGGCGAAAAGGCGACCTTTGCGTTAGGCTGGTGTCGATTTGAACGGAAGGAGTCATGCATATGCGAACCGCTGGATGGATTGTTTTCCTGGTGATGGCCGTGTTGATGGTGGGCTGCAGCTATGACCCCGCACGGGTCTCGCCGGAGCCACTGATCATCATCGATGACGATCATCGCGACCATCGAGATCATGACGGTGGCGACTTCTGTCCGCCGGGACAGGCCAAGAAGGGTCGCTGTTGAGAAGACGCCGAGTCTGACAACGGCCGCCATGCCCCCGCCACAAGGATGCCCAGGCGACAAGCGTTGAGGTCGCGTGAAGCCGGGCGTTCGCCCCGGCTTGTCAGGCTGTTCGGTGAGCGGCATGGTAGAGGTATCTTCTTCAGGCGAGGCGATCGTGAGCCGGATCGATCTCAGGACCAAGACCCTGGCCAACGAGCACGTCTCCCACGTGCACGGCTACCACCAGTTGATTCTGCCCACCTGCGGCAGTACCGAACTATCCCTTGAGGGGCGGGAGCAACGGGTCACCGCCGAGCGTGGTTGCCTGATTCCAGGCAACTGCCATCACGACTACCTGGGAGACGGCAACAATCGTACCTTCGTGCTCGACGTGCCGGTGGTCTTCGGGCTGCCAGACGTCGACGTGGCCCGACTGTTCGAGCGACCGCGTTTCTTTGCGGTGCCCCCCGAATTGCAGCGACTTGCCGACAGCCTGATGCGGCAACTGGATCAATTCCCCACCCTGGGCAACGATATCGCAGCGCTTCTGTTACGCGCGCTCTATCTCCATCTGGAGGCTTCCAGCGAAACCTGTGCCCCAACACGATCGACGGGCGTCAGCGGTCGGCTCGATCTGCGTCTGCTGGACGACTGGATCGATAGGCACCTGGCCAGCGACATTCGCGTGGATGACCTGGCGTCCTTGTGCGCGCTTAGCCCCGGTCACTTCCACGCCAGCTTTCGCCAGGCCACCGGGATGACGCCGCAGGCCTATGTTCGCCGACGCCGGTTGAGCCACGCCCAGGCGCTGATCCGTCACAGCGAGTTGCCGCTGGGGCAGATTGGGGCGCTGGTGGGCTTTCGTGACCAGGGCAGTTTTTCCCGAGCTTATCGCAGGGTTCATGGGGTGGCGCCCTCCCAGGAGCGCACAGATCCATAGGCTTTGATGAAAAGTGCCTGCGCTCGGTAATACGGCGTTAAAAACCGGATCAAGGTGCTCATTTACACCTTGTAAACTGCGCTCTCTCACCGATTTTTGCCTTGTCTAACCATCGCTCGCCGACTTTTCAAACAATGCCTGGACAGCGATTCAGCCTCTCTCCGCTCTCGCGCTCACCCACCTGTCACTTTTCTCCTCTCGTCGCGGTGACGTTGTGGCCGACGACACGGTTTGCCTGAGTTCCGGGCAAGGTTTTCGTAGTTTCGGGCAAGTTGACGATGGGTTTCGCGCATAGCCTGAAAAGGAGTCACTCGGCGCCGGCCTCGATTCGGCGCCATCAACAATGACAACAACCATGACAACAACCGGAGTTACCGATGTCTTCGACCTCCCTTCCTGCCTCCGCCCACACTGACGATCGTATTTCGGCTGACCGCCGCTCGCGCGACAACCACAAGGTCGGCGCCCGGCGTGGCCAGCCGGCCAGACAGCGGCGACGAGCGCCGATGCTGGCGCTCGCAGCGTTGCCGCTGGCGCTGATGGCGTCCCAGGCGCAGGCTCAGTCCTACGAGATGGCCATCGCTACCCTGATCCCCGAGAACCTGACCAACAACGCCATCTATCCTGCCCTCGTCCACTTCAAGGAACTGGTGGAAAGTCGCACCGAAGGCGACGTCACCGTCAGCATCTTCGGTGGCGGCCAGATGGGCTCCGAAGTCGAGACCGGCTCCCAGGTCCAGGCCGGTGGCAGGGCGCTGCAGTCCGCCATTCTGACCTCCGGCGCGATGTCGTCGTTCTACCCCGAGTATCAGGCGGTGACGGCCCCCTTCCTGTTCGATGACTGGCGCCAGGCCTGGGCCTTCTTCGATGGCGAGTGGTTCGCCGACTTCATGCAGGGCGCCATCGAACAGGCGGACATGCGCTATCTGGGGACCTTCGATGATGGTGGCGGCTTTGTCGCCTTCACCAACAACGAGCGGCTGATCAAGACCGTGGATGACCTCGAGGGGCTCAACATCCGCACCGAGGAAAACCCGGCCCACGTCGCCACCATGGAGGCGCTGGGTGCCTCCGCCACACCGCTGCCGTGGGGCGAGCTGATCACCGCGCTGGAGACCGGACTCGCCGACGGTCAGTTCAACGCGCCGGTGATCAACACCACCTTCGGCCTGGACGAGGTGACCGACTACACCACCCTGACCGGGCACGTGTACAACAGCGCCAGCTGGATGGTCAGCGAGAGCTGGTTTCAGGAGCTGCCCGAGGAGCACCAGCGGGTCATCACCAACGCCGCCCGTGAGGCGGTCAGCCTGAGCCATGGCGCTTCCGGCATGCTGGCGACCGCCAGCTGGCAGACGTCCTGCGAGATCTTCGAGGAGTGCTACCTGATGCCGGCAGAAGAGCGCCAGCGCATGGCAGAGGTGGCGCGTCCGGCCTGGAAGAGCTGGATCGTCGACGACTTCGGACTCGACGCCGCCTTGATCGACGACCTGCTGGCCGAGGTCGATGGCCTGCGCCAGTCGCTGCCGCAAGAGGCCTACAGCCGCTACGGCCAGTGATTGTCGCGGCGGGGCGGCCAGGCCGCCCCGCCAGTGCCCACCGCCTTGCCCGAGTTCTCCTGTCATGTCATCACTGCGATCTCTTCAGGCCTGGCTCCAGCGCCTGAGCGACGGCGTCAATCGCCTCGCCATCGTGTTCTGCGTCGGCTGCGTCCTGGCCATGCTGGGTATTTCGTTCACCGGGTTTCTGTACACCCTGTTTACCGGCGGGGCGCTCAGCTGGACCTATTCCCTGGCCCGCCTGTTCTTGCCGTGGATCGGGCTCATCTCCTCGACCATCGCGCTGCATTCCGGCGAGCACGTGGCCATGACACTGCTGGTCAAGCTGCTGCCGCGCCCGCTGGTGGTGCTGGCAGCCGGCGCGACCCTGGCCGTCATCGGCGCGCTGGCGGTGTTGATGATGTTCTACGGCTGGGACTTCTTTTCCAACGCCCGCCAGAGCTACATGGTGTCCGACAGTATTCAGATTTCCTACAAGTGGACCACCTTCGCGGTGCCGCTGACCGGCGCCATCATCGCGCTGCATCTGGTGCACGGCTTTGCACTGCTCGAGCACTTCATCGACAGCGACGCGGTGATCGAGCAGGCGATCCATTCCAATGACAATGGCGCCGGCAGCAACGCCGAGCAGGCGGTCGACAGCCGTGTCGAATCCTCCGATCCCTCTTCACCACAAGGCGACACTGTCGCCCGGGAGCCACGCCCATGACCGCCGCGATTCTGGCCTTTATCCTGGTGTTGGCAATCGGCGCCCCGGTCGCAGTGGTCATGGCGATCTCGGGGGTTGCCGGGGTCTATGAGCTGGGCGGCGAGCGCCTGGTGGGGATCATCGCCGATCGCATGTTCTCCGGTGTCTCCGGCTACATGCTGATCGCCGTGCCGTACTTCATCTTTACCGCCGAGTTGATGAACCAGGGCGGGCTGACCCAGAAGCTGATCGCCTTCAACAATGCGCTGTTCGGTCGGGTGAGGGGGGCGCTGTCTCACGTCAACGTGACGGTATCGCTGTTCTTCGCCGGGCTGACCGGGGCCGCCATCACCGATACTGTGGCGATCGGCAAGATCATGATTCCGGAGATGAAGAAGCAGGGCTACGACGCCGAATACGCGGCGGCGATCACCGCCTGTTCCTCGATCATCGGGCCGATCATTCCCCCAAGCGTGGTGATGGTGGTGTACGCCACCCTGCTGCGGGACGTCTCGGTCATCGACCTGTTTGCCGGAGGCATCGTGCCGGGCATTCTGATGACCGTGGCGCTGCTGGCCACCAGCATCGTGCTGGCCTGGCGGCGGGGCTACCCCAAGCAGGCGCCGACGCCGCTGAAGATGGCTCTGCTGGCATTCTTCTCGGCGCTGCCGGCCATGCTGGTGCCATTGATCATCCTCGGCGGGATACTCTCGGGCATGACCACCATCACCGAAGCTTCAGGCTTTGCCGCAGTGTACGCGATCCTGATCGGCATGCTGTTCTATCGCAACCTGACCCTGGCCAAGGTGGCCCAGGCGCTCGTGACCACGGTCAAGTTTTCCGGTGTCGTGTTCTTTCTGCTGGCGACCTCGGCGGTGCTCGGCTGGTTTGTCACCCGCTCTGGCGTCGCCCGGGAGGCGGCGAGCCTGATCACCTCCCTGAGCGATGTCGCCTTCGTGCAGATCTTGCTGGTGTGCCTGTTGCTGATCGTCATCGGCACGGTCATGGATGTACTGCCGGCGCTAGTGGTCATCGGCCCTGTGGTGGTGCCGGCGATGGTCAGCCTGGGCTTCGATCCACTGCACTTCGCCATCGTCATGATCGTCACCCTCAACATCGCCAACGTCACGCCACCGGTGGGCATGACGTTGATGACGGCGGCAAGAATCGCCCAGGTCCCCTACGAAAAGGCGATCCTGGCGTCGCTGCCGTTTTATACCGCCTTTATCCTGGTAGTGGTGTTGCTGGCGGGTTTTCCGGCACTATCGACATGGATCCCCTCGCTGCTCGACTGATGTGAGCAGTGACGGAGCGTCATCACCGGAGACAGATGCAGATGAAACTTTTCTACCATCCTGACCAGGAACGTCACGCGCCGCCTCAGTTCCTGAAGCGTGGAGCCCTCACCGATTCCCCCGAAGGGCCCCGCCGGGCGGAGCTTCTGAGCGAAGGCCTGGCCGAGGTCGGCCTGGCCCTGACCGCGCCGGCCGAGGTCGACAGTCCCACGCTCAGGGAGCGTCTCAAGGAGATCCACAGCGAGCGCTACCTGGATTTTCTCGAGACCATCCATGCCCGCTGGCAGGCGTTGCCGGACGCCACCGAATTCGTGGCGCCGAACGTCCATCCCTGCGGCGGCGGCAAACACTACCCGCGCCATCCGGTGGGGCAGGTGGGCTGGCACATGCACGACATGGCCTGTCCGATGACCGAGACCAGCTTTCAGGGCATCCTGGCCAGTGCCGCTACCGCCCAGGCCGCCGCCGAGAGCATCGTCGCCGGCGGCGGCACCGCCTACGCTCTGTGTCGTCCGCCGGGGCACCACGCCGGCCCCGATCGTGCCGGGGGCTTCTGTTTTCTGAATAACGCGGCCCTCGCGGCCACGGTGCTGCGCGAGCATGTGTCCCAGGTGGCGATTCTCGATATCGACCTCCACCACGGTAACGGCACCCAGGACATCTTCTACGACCGTGGCGACGTCTGGACAGGATCGCTGCACGTCGATCCCAGCGACTTCTATCCCTACTACTGGGGCGGAGCCGGCGAGACCGGTATCGGTCCTGGACTCGGCGCCAACCTCAATGTGCCGCTGGCACTGGGCAGCGGTATCGAGGCCTTTCAGGCCGGTCTCGATGAGCTGCTCGACGCCATGGCGAGCTTCAGCCCGGACGCGCTGGTTGTGGCGCTGGGACTCGATGCCCACAAGGACGACCCGCTGGCGGGGCTGACGCTTGAAACCCCGGACTTCGTCGCCATCGGTCGCCAGATCGGTGAGCTGGGCCTGCCCACCGTGCTGGTGCAGGAGGGCGGCTATCCGACCGCGGCCTTGAGCCATAACCTGGCCGCCTTCCTGCGCGGATTCAACGACGCCTGACCATAGCTTGATAAAGCCTGATACAGCCCTGAACAGCTCAATACTTAGCCCAACGATCATCCCGCGGATGATCTCCCACAAGGAAAACACCATGAGCCCGACCCTTCACGACAGCAACGACCGCATGAGCCAGATCGCCGTGCACAATGGCACCCTCTACCTCTCCGGCCAGGTACCGGCGGACGCCAGCCAAGGCATGCGCGGCCAGACCGAGCAGGTGCTGGCGCGAATCGACGAACTGCTGGCCAAGGCCGGGACCTCCAAGGATCGACTGATCTCGGCCCAGGTGTGGGTTACCGACATGGCCGAATTTGACGAGATGAATGCCGCCTGGGATGCCTGGGTCAGCCCCGGTCGTCCGCCGGTGCGTGCCGCGGTGGAAGCGCGCCTGGCCCGGCCGGAGTGGAAGGTCGAGATCATGGTGGTGGCCGCCTTGCCCCAGGCCTGAGGTCACCCATGAGCCACAGCAAGACGACCGGTTTTTATTGGCACGAGCGCTGCTTCTGGCACGACCAGGGGGCGATCGGGGTATTTTCGGCGCCAGGGCCCTGGCTGCAGCCCCAGCCGGCCTCGGAGAGCCCGGAGAGCAAGCGCCGTCTCAAGAACCTGCTGGAGGTCAGCGGGCTGATCGACGAGCTTGAGGAGGTGAAGCCGCCGGCGGCCGGCCGCGAGGACCTGCAGCGCTTCCACACGAAAGACTACCTTGATGCGCTGGAGGCAGGTGATGCGGGCCTGGGTGGCGATGCCGGCGAGGCCGCGCCCTATCGCCCGGGCAGCCTTGCCAGCGCCCGGCAGTCCGCCGGGCTTGCCATCGCAGCGGTGGAGGCGGTGGCCCGTGGCACCCACGCCAGTGCCTATGCGCTGTGCCGTCCACCGGGGCACCACGCCGAAGCCGATCGCGGTCGCGGCTTCTGCCTGCTCGGCAACATTCCAGTGGCGGTGATGCGAGCGAAGGCGCTGGGGCTGGTGCAGCGGGTGGCGATCCTCGACTGGGACGTACACCACGGCAACGGCCAGCAGAGCGCCTTCTGGGACGACCCCGAGGTGCTGACGGTATCGCTGCACCAGGCCGGCAACTATCCGCTCGAGACCGGTGGCTTCGACGAGCAGGGCGGTGAGGGCGCGTCGGGGTCCTGTCTCAATCTGCCGTTGCCGCCGGGCTCGGGGCTTGGCGCCTACGACTATGCGTTCGAGCGCCTGGTGCTGCCGGCCATCGAGGCCTTCGCGCCGGATCTGATCGTGGTGGCCTGTGGCTATGACGCCTGCGCCAAGGACCCGCTGGGCAAGATGCTGCTCAATAGCGATGCCTTCGGGCGCATGGCCCAGTCGGTCAAGGCGCTGGCTCAGCGATGTTGTGAAGGGCGCCTGGTGGTCGTCCACGAAGGCGGCTACTCGGAAGGCTATGTCCCGCTGTGTGGCCACGCCGTGATTCAGGCGCTGGCCGACAGCGACATCGGCGTGGATGACCCACAGAACGACGAGATCGCAGCCTGGGGCTATCAGGCACTGCAGCCCCACCAGCGTGAACTGATCGATGGCTGGCGGCGCGACTGGCCTGGGCAGATCACCGAGGCCCGCGACGACAGCCAGGCTGAAGAGGCTATCGCCTGCGTCTGTGGCAGGGACAGCGACGCAAACAGGAACAGGGACAGGGAGCCAGGCACATGAGTGGACTGCACCAGCGCGACGGCTGGATCTGGAAGAACGGCGAATGGCTGCCCTGGCGGGAGGCCACGACCCATCTGCTGACCCACTCGCTGCACTATGGCATGGGCTGCTTCGAGGGCGTGCGCGCCTATCGTGACGACAACGGCAATGCCCGGCTGTTTCGGGTCCACGAGCATACCCGACGCCTGCTGGACAGCGCCCATATCCTCGACCTCGAGGTGCCCTGGAGCCATGAAGAGCTGATCGAGGCGCAGAGCCAGTGCCTGATCCGCAATGGGCTGACCGATGCCTATCTCAAGCCCACCGTGTTTCTCGGTCCCGAGGGCCTTGGGCTGCGCGCCAAGGCGTTGAGCTGTCAGATGATGGTGGTGGCCTGGGACCTGGGACCCTACGTCAGCGCCGAGACCGCTGCCGTCGGGCTCAGGGCCCTGACCTCGTCCTGGGCGCGCCATCACGTCAATATCAGCGCCTGTCGGGCCAAGACCAGCGGCCACTACGTCAACAGCATGCTGGCATTGAATACCGCGGTGAAGGCGGGCTTTGACGAGGCGATCATGCTTGACGCCGAAGGCTACGTGGCCGAGGCCAGCGCGGCCAATGTCTTTCTCTATCGAGACGGGGTGTTGCACACGCCGGAGGTCACCTCCTGCCTGCAGGGGATCACCCGGGACAGCGTGATCCGATTGGCGCGTGAGGTGTTGGGCGTGGAGGTGCAGGAGCGCCGCATCACCCGCGATGAGCTGTACATCGCCGACGAGGCCTTTGTTACCGGCACCGCCGCCGAGATACTGCCGTTGCGGGAGCTCGATGGTCGCCATATCGGCGCCCGTGCCGGGGCACCCGGGGTCGCTGAGCCGATAGCCGCCGATAGCCTGACGGCAAGACTGCAGCGACTGTATCGCGACGTCTGTCGAGGTCGGTTGTCACCGGCGACCAACGGAGATCGCCATGACCTGGCGCGCTACGCCGACTGGCTGAGCCTGGTCCCGACGGATAACGAAGTGGATATCGACACAGACAGCGACTAGGTCGGTTTACACAACCAGGCGGCTGCACGATGGCCACAAAGAAAGGCGCCACGACCCTTGAGTCGTGGCGCAGCTAGCCGTCTTTCCTCCCTGGGGCAGCTTCCCTGTGCCCGTGTTGCTCCCTTGGCGCTTCCCGCGCCGTCGCCTCCGTGACGCTCGAGGGGCAGTGTCCCTTGCCCGGTGTCGCCTGAACACAGAGGTAGTATCGGCCAGGCGTGTGTCAGTCAGATAACCGCCTCATGACCCTTTGGTGACATCCCGGCCACAGGACTTTTCTGGTACCATTCGCGCCGCCTGTTACCGGCGAAATGCCCAGGCGCCGTCGCGTACGGCAGTCGAGGCCGTCTCGCCAGGCACCAGGCTTGGCACGAAAAGCCGGCGAGCGCCGGTGCTTTTCCGACAAGCCTTGATTGCGCAAACTCTCTCTCGAACTTAAACCTGGATTCGTCTATGAACGCTGTAATCCTTGCCGTGCTGGTGATGGTGGGACTGTCGCTGGCGCGGGTCTCCGTGGTGCTGGCCCTGGTGGTAGGGGCCCTGGTGGGCGGCCTGGCCGGTGGTCTGTCCATCGAGGACACCCTGGCGGCCTTCAACGACGGTGTCGGTGGCGGTGCCAAGGTGGCGCTGGCCTACGCCACCCTCGGTGCCTTCGCCGTGGCGATCTCTCGCTCGGGCCTGCCGGACCTGCTGGCACGCCGCCTGATCACTCTGCTGGGGCAGGAGTCCAGCGCGTCCCGTCAGGCCACGGTCAAGTACCTGCTGATCGGTAGCGTGCTGCTGGTGGCGATCTCTTCCCAGAACCTGATCCCGGTCCACATCGCCTTTATTCCGATCCTGATTCCGCCGCTGCTCAAGGTGATGAATCAGCTCAGGATGGACCGCCGCGCGGTCGCCTGTACCCTGACCTTCGGCCTGACCGCGCCCTACATGTTGCTGCCGGTGGGCTTCGGGGCGATCTTCCTCAACGACATCCTGCTGGCCAACATCAACGAGGCTGGCGCCGCACTGGGCCTCGAGATCGACCGCGCCATGGTCCCCATGGCCATGGGCGTGCCGGTCGCCGGCATGTTCCTCGGGCTTCTGGTGGCGGTGTTCCTGTCCTACCGCAAGCCTCGGGTCTATGACGAGGTGGAGCTCGGCAATACGCCGGCCCACGGCCATGGCCACGACCACAGCGAGATCGAGGAGCCTCACACCCTGGGCCTGATCATGTCGGTGATAGCGATCGTCGCTGCGCTCGGCATCCAGCTCTATACCGGCTCGATGATCCTGGGTGGCCTGGTGGGCTTTTCGCTGTTGTCCATGGGTGGCATCTTCCGCTGGCGCGAAGCCGATGATCTGTTCACCAGCGGCATGCGCATGATGGCCCTGATCGGCTTCATCATGATCTCGGCCTCCGGCTTCGCGGCCGTGATGACCGCCACCGGCGAGATCGAGACCCTGGTCAGCGCCAGCGTCGAGGTGATCGGCGACAACCGTGGCCTGGCGGCGCTCTTGATGCTTCTGGTGGGGCTGTTCATCACCCTGGGCATCGGCTCGTCGTTTTCGACCATCCCGATCATCGCCGCCATCTTCGTTCCGCTGGCGGTACAGTTCGGCTTCTCCGATCTCGCGACGGTGGCCCTGGTCGGCACCGCCGCCGCCCTGGGTGACGCCGGCTCCCCGGCGTCGGACTCCACTCTCGGGCCGACCTCCGGCCTCAACGTGGATCGTCAGCATGATCATATCTGGGACAGCGTGGTGCCGACCTTCGTGCACTACAACATCCCGTTGATCGGCTTTGGCTGGCTGGCGGCGATGACGCTGTGATCGCCCACCGGAAAGCCCAGACGCCCGCGCTATTCGCGCGGGCGTTTTTTTGTGCGCCCGGCCCGGCCCGAACATCGACGTGTGAGCCGCCGCAATAGTGAGACATGAGTGCTACGGGTTGTGCAGATCCGTCGATATGGTCCACGCTGGGGGAGACTCATCGACCGGTGGGTCGTGGCGCTCCCGGGAAGATGAAGGAGTTATCGAGCCCAGGGCGCAGCAAGACACTTGTTCACAGATGGAGAGGATCGACACATGGACAGGAGCGACAAGATGTTGAAGGCACGCGTATTTGCCGGATCGTGCTTGCTGGGGGCAGGCCTGCTGGTAACAGGCGCCGCCCACGCCGCCACGGAGGTAGAGATGCACAGCGTCAGCACCGACGGTATTGGCGACTCCCTCGGCACCATCAGTTTCGAGGATAGTGAGCATGGTCTCAGGATCACGCCCGACCTCGAGGGTCTGGATACCGGCATCCACGGCCTTCACGTTCACGTGAACCCGAGCTGCGAGCCGGCCGAGAAGGATGGCGAGACGGTTGCGGCGGCTGGCGCCGGAGGCCACTTCGACCCGGAGGACACCGGCACCCACCAGGGCCCCTACGGTGACGGCCACCTGGGTGACCTGCCGGCGCTGGCGGTGGGGCAGCAGGGCGAGGCGACACTGCCGGCCCTGGCGCCGCGCATCAGCGAGGATGACCTGGCAGGCCATGCCATCATGATTCACTCCGGTGGTGACAACTACTCCGACAAGCCCAAGCTCGGCGGTGGCGGTGCCCGCGTCGCCTGTGGCGTCATCGAAGGCTGATCGACGCCACCCCCGACATGGCCATCCAGGCCCCGCCCAGGCGGGGCCTTTTGCTGTAGTGACGTCAGTCCTGGCGATCGTCGCTGGAAGGGGGCAGGTGCGCCTCGAGGGATGACAGCAGGCCGCGCAGCAGCGAGAGTTCCTTGCGCGTGGGCGTGGCCCGGGCGAACAGCGCCTGGAGCTGTTCCTCGGTGCGCGCGTGGGGCTGGGTAATAAACCCACTGTCGCGCATCACCCGGCCCAGATGTGCCTGAAAGTGGGCGACCTGCTCGCGGGTGGGCTGGCGCAGTCGGGACGGGGTCCCCGAAGTGGCGACGTTGTCGGCATCGCTATCCACGGCGACATCGATATCAGCGCAGGGGAGTCGGCGCCACGCCCGGCGCAACTCGTAGGCCAGCACCTGCACCGCCTGGGACAGGTTCAGGATGCCGTAGTCGGGATTGGCCGGAATGCTGACCTGATGCGAGCACAGGCGGATTTCGTCGTTGGTCAGGCCGAAGCGCTCGCGGCCGAAGACCAGTGCCACCGGGTCGTGCACCGCGTCCTTCACCAGCGCCTGGGCCATCTCGTCCGGCTCGTCATAGTGGGGCAGTGGCAGGCTTCTCAGCCTGGCGCTGGCCCCGACCACCCTGACACAGTCATCGATGGCGTCCTCGAGACGTTCCACCACACGGGCGTTTTCGACCACATCTGCCGCACCTGCGGCCAGGCGGGTGGCCTCTTCATCGGGAAAAACGCGTGGATTGACCAGCACCAGATCGGTCAGGCCCATGGTCTTCATCGCGCGAGCAGCGGAGCCGATGTTGCCGGGATGGTAGGTCTGGACAAGAACGATGCGCAGATTGGCGAAGGGCAAGGCTTGAGTCATGGAGCACGGCAACCGTCGATGGGAAAACGAGCGACACCATACCGCCACTTTCGCCCAAAGCGAAGGGGCCGCGATGGCGGCCCCTGAGACGGTGGTGAAAAGATCAGGCTGTCTGTGAACGATACCGCCTTAAGCTGCGGCTGAACGCCACCAGCATCACCAGCATCACGCCGAGCATGCCCCCGAGGATCACGGCGAGCGCCATCACCAGGGCCTTGCCGGGGCCCTCGGGCTGCATTGGGCGATAGGCCACATTGACCACCTCGACGACGTGGATGTCGTCGGCGTTGATGCGGTTGGCCCTCAGCAGAGTGTTTTCCTGGCGTAGCTGGTTGTAGGCGTCAATGAACGCCGAGTCATTCTCGCGGGCATTGAAGGCTTCTATACGCCGCTGGTGCTGCAACTGTTCGAGCTGCTTTTCGATCTGACGGATGGCCGGCGAGGAGATGGGCTGGTCGAGCCCCTGCTTCAATACCTCACGCTCGGCCGCCAGGGCTTCGGTACCCAGGAAGTACAGTGGTAGATCATTGCCGATGCTGACGTTGTCGTAGACGATACGGGCGGCGTCATCGGCGTCTCCCAGCGATAGTGGGGACGTAGGCTTGGTGATGCCGAGCATGCCGGCGATCTCTTCTGCTACTTCCAGGGTGCGAATGCGCTCTTCGCGGGAAGCGAGCTCCGCGGCGCGTTCGGCGGCAAGCTGATCCTGGAGCTCGAGCCGGCGAATCGAGTGCTCCTCGCTCATCCGCGTGACGGTCGCGTCAAGCTCGGCGTCGTAGGCCTCCAGGTGGGCTTCCATGTCTGCCTCATTGCGTGAAATGGCGCTGGCCAGGCTACGATCGACGCGCGCGAGCAGGTCTTCGGTGTACTGCCGCTGCGACCACTGGAAGTAATGGTTCAGCAATGCAGCGCCGTCGATATCTTCACGATAGGAGAAGCTAACCTCCCCGGGGCTACCGGAGGCGAGGTCGCCAGACGCTACCTTCAGCTCTCGGAACTGCGTGCGAAGCACCGTGCCTTCGAGTTCCGGAGCGCTATCCTGCATCAGCATGTCGGCGTAGTCGGGGTGCTGGTCGAGGAAGCCGCGGAAGCGCTCGTAACTCCCCAGGCGGATCTCCAGTTCGGAAACGGCCTGCTGGGGAGTGATGGCAATCCCCGGAATGCGGTTGATCACATTGAGACCATCACTGGTCTCGGTGTAGGCGAGCGAAGAATGGTATGACGGTGTGGATGCCACCAGATAGAGCGTCGCCAGTGCGAGGCAGGTTGCCATGCTGACGGCGATCCAGCGCCATCCGTTGATCAGCATGATGGCAATGTCTCGCAGGTCAATCTCGTCAGAGGAAGGATGCTCAGGTTGATCGACGGCTTGATGGTTGAAAGAGTTCATGCGTGAGGATTCCAGACAGCAAGCCTCGCCGTCAGAGCGAGCAGGTGAACGAGCAGGACAGACACTTCCGCAAGAAGAAAATGAGAGGTATCGACCAGGTCCAGATACAGCAGGAAGATGGGCGCAAGTGCCGCGGCGAGCATGATGGCCGCCGAGATATAGCGTCGTTCGCTGAACGCCAGAGCGCCCGGAAGCAGCAGCATCATGGGGGATGCCACCAGGTGTTTAAGTGTTGACATGGCGTTTATCAGCCCTGCGTGAGCCAAGGGATAGTGCTTATATGCACTTTATATTGCGGTTGAAAGTAGCAGGGAGAATGTAAGTATGTAAGTCTATGTTAACTTGAAATGCGCATAAGGACTGGTCGGCTTATTAAAAACATAACGTTTATATGCTGATATGAGTTTAATTGATTTTTTATGTGCTAATTCGATTGATCACCGAGGTGCTCTGTAAAATATGACCAACCATGGTCTGACAACGCGAATGGCACTGAGGCAGCGTGGTTTCCAGAGTGGGGTAGGCATATTGTTCCCACTTGATGCCAGCTTGACGTTCGCAGGCGCTATGCAGGATAAGCCATGATGCCCAGGTTGGCGCGCACCTGTTCAGGGAGCCAAGGGTAGTGGGTGAAGCCGGGGTGGTGTCCAGCACGGCCAATGGTCGAAGGAGTGATCCGTTGTTCCCTTTGGCTCCTGAATTCAACCAATAAGCGTGACAGGCAAGGTGGGTAGGGACGAGGCGCTTCCCTGAGTCAGGCCATGATCTGACTCGGGGCTAGTGCTGGAGGACGTATTACGGGATGGCGTGGGAGAGCCAGCGGATCGTGGCAAGGGGTGCAGCGCTGGCGCTGCCAGGTCGGGTTGGCAACATCACGCCCGCTGGGCCCTGTAGTGCTTGAGGCTTCGGCCGAACGATACACACATCACCAGCATGACGCCCAGCATGCCCCCCAGTATCACGGCGAGTGCCAGCACCAGGGCCTTGCCCGGGCCTTCTGGACGGTTCGGACGATAGGCCAGGTTGACCACCTCGATGATGTCGATATCGTCGGCGGTGACGCGGTTGGCCCGCAGCAGGGTATTTTCCTGGCTCAACTGATTGTAGGCGTCGACAAACGACGAGTCGTCGGATCGTTGCTGCAACGCTTCGATTTGGCGCTGATGCCGCAATTGCGCGAGCTCTTTCTCGATTTCGCGGATGGCAGGCGTGCTGGCTTCCTGCTCCAGGCTTTGTTCGACGACCTCTTTTTCTGCGGCCAGTGCCTGGGTGCCCATGAAGTAGAGCGGCAGGTTTGTCGCGTTGCCGCTGTCACCGTGGCTAACTTGGGTTTGTCCGTTTTCTCCGAACGCCGGCGGTGAGGTGGGCTGGGTGATGCCGAGCCTCTGTGCGATGGCCTCAGCCTGGGTCAGAGTGCGAATGCGCTCCTGGCGAGCCTTGCGCTCGGCATTCTTTTCGGCCTGAAGCTGGTCATCGAGTTCGGCTAACTGAACGTCATGTTGCTCTTGCAGCCGTGTGATCTCGACGTTCACGCTGTCCCGGTAGGCTTCCAGATGTGCCTGCATCTCTTCACTATTGCGTGCCAGCGCCGTTTCCAGTGAGTGTTCGGCGCGCTGCGCCAGAACCTGGGCATATTGCCTCTCCGTCCATGCCAGATAGTCATTGAGTAGAGCAGCCCCCTGCAGCGACTCTGGATACACAAGGCTCAACTGGTGCGGGCCTGTCCCGTCTTTGCCGGGACGCGTAACCTTTAGCTTGTCGAAGTAGTGAAGGCGCAGATGCTCATCCAGGGTCACCTCCTGTTCGTCGGCCTCCGACTGGGCGATGGACTGCCACTCGGGATGGTCGTCGATGAAGTCGCGCAGGTTGCCGAAGCTACCGAGCTTAAGTTCCAGTTCTGTCTGAGTGGAGGCTGCCGAGTAGTCGATGTCGGGCATCTCGTTGAGAAGACGCAGTCCTTCCGACGAGGGCGTATAACTGGTCGACGCACGGAAGCTTTGCGGGGCTATGGCGACAAACACCAGGGCCAGCACCACGGCGGTGGCCACGCTGCCAAGGATCCACTTCCAGCCGTCAAGCAACATCAGGGCGATGTCGCGCAGGTCTATCTCATCATCGCGCCGATAGGAAAGCGCGGGAAGTTGGCTGTCGTGATCGGTCACCGCTGCGGCCTCCACAGTGCCAGATGCATGCTGAGGACCAGGCCATGGGTAACAAGATTGAAAGACTCCGCCAGGCGGGCGACGACCAGGCTCATCAGCCCCAGTGCTGATGCGACCAGCGGTGACAGCCAGGCAAGGAAGACGAGGGCGGCATGCAGGGAACGCCCACGTAACAGAGTAAAGCCCCCGGGAAGCAACAAGGCGATGGGGCCGAGAAGTAGTAGCCGAGAGGGGGACATCGGAAAGTCCTGATCGAGCGTTGAGGAATTGGCGGTCGATGAGTCATCGGTGTGCCACAGGGGCAACCTTCAAGGGCGGAAAACCACGGGCTATCTGCTGGGCGAACAGCCTAGCGACGTGGACGCGGCGCGACGCTGCTGTAGATCAGGAAGGGGGAAAGTACAGGTCGCCACGCTGCGTCGTCCTGACGAAGATCAAGGACGCCGCAGCCGTGGTCTGGGCTCTTGGGTGTCGTGTGGCTGGCGGGTGTGGAGCGAAGAAGTGGGGCGACAGAGCGCGTTCTAGCGATGGTCGGCTTGGTGCCAGTCGGCGAGTGTCTCGATATGGGCCGGATGGATGCCGCAGCATCCGCCGATCAGGCTTGCTCCCAGGGAGTGCCAGCGTTTGGCGTAGTCCAGGTAGCCTGCCGGGGTCAGCTCCCGGTCTGCCGTCAAGGTGGTGTTGGCCCGGTGAGCATCGCCGATCGGCGAGAAGCTGTTGGCGTAGGCGCCCAGCGGGCGCGATAGCTTGAGTCGTTGCATGGCGTCGCCGGCGTCGACCAGTGCCTGCGCCATGACCTCCGGAATCGAGCAGTTGAACAGGATGGCGTCGGCGCCGCCCTGACATAGCTGTTGGGTCGCCTCGGCAACGGACTCTCCGGAGCGCAGGCGTGCGATGTCGGACACCTCGTCCTGCAGGGTGAGGGCGTACCAGCGAGGCTTCTCGGATGCCGCCAGGACCTCCTGCATGACCGAGATCTCGGCAAGACTCGACAGCGTCTCGGCGAGCCACAGATCCACGTGTGGGTCCTGCGCATGATACAGGGCGGTGGTGATCTCTCTGGCGCGGCCGGGGTCGAACAGATCGGGACGATAGCTGCCCAGGGCGGGAGGCAGGCAGCCGGCTACGCTAAGCGAGGCTTCTGGGGCATTGGCTTGCGACGGTGGCTGGACGGATTCATCCTGCCAGCAGCTTGCCGCTTGCGCTGCCAATCGTGCCGCAAGCGAAGCGAGTGCCGGCCCCTCTTCCCGATAGCGCCGCTCGCCAAGATGGAACGGCACGCAGGCGTAGCTGTTGGCAGTAATCACTCGGGCGCCGGCCCGGATAAAGTTGAGGTGGGCCTCGATGACCCGGTCGGGAGCTTCGATCAGCGCCTGGGCGCTCCACAAGGGCTGTGAGAAGGGGGCGCCGATACGCTTGAGCTCGCGCCCCATGCCGCCGTCCAGTAGCGTCAAATCCATGATGTTGCCTGCAAGTTGATCCAGCCGATAGTGAATCATGTCCCGGGGGCGGGAATAAATTGAAAAGTCCTCAACCTCTGGATGAGGCGGCTCGATGAATGGTGGAACACAAAAAAGCCCTGCCATCAGGCAGGGCTTTGTGCGCTTGGGGGTGCGCGGGTCGGGCAGCCGGAGCTGCCCGGGGCAGGCGTTACATCATGCCGCCCATGCCGCCCATTCCACCCATGCCGCCCATGTCCGGAGCAGCGTCCTTCTCGTCCGGATCGTCGGCGATCATGGCTTCGGTGGTGATCAGCAGGCCAGCAACGGAGCCAGCGGACTGCAGCGCGCTGCGAGTCACCTTGGCCGGGTCCAGCACACCCATCTCGAACAGGTCGCCGTACTCGCCGGTCTGGGCGTTGTAGCCGAAGTTGCCTTCACCGTCCTTGATGCGGTTGACGATGACGGAGGCTTCCTGGCCAGCGTTGGTGACGATCTGACGCAGCGGTGCTTCCATGGCGCGCAGAGCGATGGCGATACCGTGAGTCTGGTCTTCGTTGTCACCCTTGAGACCAGCGATCTTGGTCAGGATGCGGATCAGGGCAGTACCACCGCCAGGCACGACACCTTCTTCGACCGCGGCGCGGGTAGAGTGCAGGGCGTCCTCGACGCGGGCCTTCTTCTCCTTCATCTCGACTTCGGTAGCGGCACCGACGCGGATGACGGCAACACCGCCGGCCAGCTTGGCGACACGCTCCTGGAGCTTCTCGCGATCGTAGTCGGAGGAAGTCTCTTCGATCTGGGCGCGGATCTGGTTGACGCGTGCTTCGATGTCACCATCGTTGCCGGCACCATCGATGATGGTGGTGTTTTCCTTGGACATGGTCACGCGCTTGGCGGTGCCCAGGTGGTCCAGGGTGGCCTGCTCGAGGTTCAGACCCACTTCCTCGGAGATCACGGTGCCGTTGGTCAGGATCGCGATGTCCTGCAGCATGGCCTTGCGGCGATCACCGAAGCCAGGCGCCTTGGCGGCGGCGACCTTGACGATGCCACGCATGGTGTTGACCACCAGGGTAGCCAGCGCTTCGCCTTCGATGTCTTCGGCGATGATCACCAGCGGCTTGCCAGCCTTGGCGACGGCTTCCAGGGTCGGCAGCAGTTCGCGGATGTTGGAGATCTTCTTGTCCACCAGCAGGATGAACGGATCTTCCAGTTCCACCGCCATGGTGTCCTGGTTGGTGACGAAGTACGGGCTCAGGTAGCCGCGGTCGAACTGCATGCCCTCGACCACGTCCAGCTCGTCTTCGAAGCCACGGCCTTCATCGACAGTGATGACGCCTTCCTTGCCGACCTTCTCCATCGCCTCGGCGATGATCTCGCCGATACGCGAGTCGCCGTTGGCGGAGATGGTGCCGACCTGGGCGATGGCCTTGGAGTCGGTGCAGGGCACGGACAGAGCCTGGATTTCCTTGACCGCAGCGATGACGGCCTGGTCGATGCCGCGCTTGAGGTCCATCGGGTTCATGCCGGCGGTCACGCCCTTCAGGCCTTCGGCGACGATGGCCTGGGCCAGCACGGTAGCGGTGGTGGTGCCGTCACCGGCCACGTCGGAGGTCTTGGAAGCCACTTCCTTGACCATCTGCGCGCCCATGTTTTCGAACCGGTCCTTCAGTTCGATTTCCTTGGCGACGCTGACGCCGTCCTTGGTCACGGTCGGCGCGCCGAAGGACTTCTCCAGCACCACGTTGCGACCTTTCGGGCCCAGGGTAGCCTTGACGGCATTGGCCAGGACATCGACACCACGCGCCATGCGCTTGCGGGCATCATCAGAGAACTTGACTTGTTTCGCTGCCATTTTCTGTACTTCCTTAGAATCTAAGCGTCAAAAGTGAACGTTGAAACGAGTGAGTCTGCGGGGCAGGGCTTAGCCCTCGACGACCGCCAGGATGTCGGACTCGCTCATGATCAGGACTTCCTCGCCGTCGATCTTCTGCTTTTCGACGCCGAAGCCATCCTTGAAGATCACGGTGTCGCCGACCTTGACGTCCAGAGGACGCACGTCGCCGCTCTCGAGAATCCGGCCGTTACCGACGGCGAGAACTTCGCCACGAGTCGGTTTTTCCTGGGCGTTGCCCGGAAGCACGATGCCGCCTGCGGTCTTCTGCTCTTCCTCAACGCGACGGATGACGACGCGATCGTGCAAGGGACGGATGTTCATTGCTCACGTTCTCCTGATGGTTTTGCAAGGCCGGGGCATCCACCCCGGCGGTTCATTGTTCACTCTCGTCGTGACGCCCTGCGACTCGGCGAGAGCTGGAGGTCATTGCCGGGCTGCCGATGAAGTGGCAGGCCCTTGTCGGCCCTCCTGTCAATGGCGGGGGAGCGTACTCCCTCACCGAAGCTTGGTGCTGCTCTGGTAAGTGGGGCTGGAGTGGGGGCTTTCAAGGGCTTGGATGAAAATTTTTTTGTCTTCTTGCATCCAAGGCTGACGGGGCCCATGAAACGGCATCGGCACCCCGAAGGGTGCCGATGCGAGGGACAAGACGATGATGCGGCAAGGGTGGGTCCACCGCGCAAGCCTCAGGCTCAGTCCGAAAAGTCGACGAGCGAAGGTTAGACAAGGCAAAAATCGGTGAGAAAGCGCAGTTTACGTGGTGTAAATGAGCATTTTGATCCGATTTTTAACGCCGTATTACCGAGCGCAGACACTTTTCAGACAAGCCCTAGCGGCGTCGCTCATCCTTGCTGATAAATTCGCCCTCCAGCGGTTCTTCATCGCCGGCCGAACTTTCGCGCCAGCTGGTGTCATCCCGGCGGCGGCCGGAAGCCTCGTCCCATCCATCGGCATTGGCCTTCGGGCCCGCAAAGCCCCCTTCCTCGGTACCGCCGAAATGGGTGCCGCCCATCTGGAAGCCCTTCATGCGCACCCCGACCTTGGCCAGCGCCTTGCCCAGCAGGCGGCGAGCGTTGGGAATCAGGCACATGAAGCCGAGTGCGTCAGACAGAAAACCCGGCGCCATCAGCAGGGCGCCACCGAAGATCAGCGCGGCACCGGTCATCAGCTCCGAGGAGGGGATCTCGCCGCGTGACATCCGCTCCTGGGCGCGTGCGAAGGTGGCCACACCTTCGCGACGGATCAGGTGCAGACCGATGAAGCCGGTGGCCAGCACCAGCGCCAGGGTGGAAAGCAGACCGATTTCGCTACCCACCGAAAAGAGTACAGCGAAGTCGAGCAGGGCGAAGATGGTGAAGATAAGAAGAAAGGGCATGTCAGCTCCGCGTTGTGATCTCCGTTCAAGATGGGGGTGGCCTCCTCGGAGTTCAAGCGTTGCTGTGGCTTTTGCTGACTGCGCCTTTGTTTTGCTGGCGGCGGCTTTCATTTGCTGGCAGCGCCTTGCCGACTCTGGCGCGGCCACTCGCGCAGTCGTGCTTACGGTTTCAGCCGCTCGGCGTGGCAAAGATCTTCTTTTTTTGCCCGATTCGGTCGCAGGGGGTTGCGCAGGCTTGCGCTAGACCAAGGAAGAGTGGCGGGGGTTTTGAAAGGTTGTCATGATGCGGTGCACCAATGGTTAGTGGGCTCATATGTGGTGCTTTGGTGTATCACGCGGCCGCTTTGCCTGGCGGCAGGTGCGGCCTGTCACGCCTTGGCGCCTTACCAAAAAACCATCTGAAAACGCGCGTGTATGACGCGTCTTGCAAGGGGAAACCGCATGCAACTCAACGATGCCCTGATCGCCATCACCGGCGGAGCCCGTGGACTCGGCCTGGCCATGGCGCACCATCTGGGACGCCGTGGAGCGCGGGTCGCGCTCATCGATACCGACAACGACCAGCTGGACCAGGCCGTCAATGGTCTGTTCGATGCCGGCATCACCGCCAGAGCCTTCGTGGCTAACGTGGCAGACGAGGCCTCTGTCACTGAAGCCTTTGCGGACATTCGCGAGCACATGGGGCCGCTCGACGGTCTGGTCAACAACGCCGGTATCCTGCGTGACGGCCTGCTGGTCAAGGCGCGCGACGGCAAGGTCGAAAAGACGCTGGGACTGGACGAGTGGCAGGCGGTCATCGATGTCAATCTGACCGGTGTATTCCTGTGCGGGCGTGCCGCCGCCACGGCCATGATCGAGGATGATCGTCGGGGTGTCATCGTCAATATCTCGAGCATCTCGCGCGCCGGCAACATGGGGCAGAGCAACTATGCCGCGGCCAAGGCCGGCGTTGCCGCTCTGACCGTCACCTGGGGCAAGGAGCTGGCCCGTCATGGTATTCGCGTGGGCGCGGTGGCACCTGGCTTCATCGAAACCGAGATGACCGCCTCCATGCGTGACGACATGCTCGAAAAACTGACCGCAGGCGTGCCCCTGCGCCGCCTTGGCGCCCCTGCCGACATCGCCGAGAGCGTTGCCTTCATCTTTGACAATGACTACTTCACCGCCCGTGTCATGGAGGTGGACGGGGGGCTGCGGCTCTAGGTCTAGGTCTAGGGCTAGGTCTAGCCAAGGGAAGAGGCCGGCCGCCTGGCCGGGCACGCCATGAAAAACCAGCATGATCAAAGCTACAAGTTGCTATTCAGCGAGCCGAGGGTGATCCGAGACCTGCTGACCGGCTTTATCGGTGAAGACTGGATCGAGAAGCTGGACCTCGACTCGCTGGAGCGGGTCAGTGGCAGCTTCGTCACTGATGACCTGCGTGATCGCGAAAACGATGTCATCTGGCGCGCGCGCTTCGGTGATGAGTGGTGCTACGTGTACCTGTTGCTGGAATTTCAGAGCACGGTGGATCGTTTCATGGCGCTTCGCACCATGACCTACGTCGGGTTGCTCTACCAGGATCTGGTCAAGCAGAAACAGCTGACTCGGTCGGGCAAGCTACCGCCGGTGTTGCCTATCGTGCTCTATAATGGAGAGCGTCGCTGGAGCGCGCCTGTCAACGTTCGGGATCTCATTCAGGCAGGGCCTGGCAGCCTGGCGCAATACCGACCGGATCTGTCCTTTCTGCTATTGGATGAAGGTGCCCTCGTTGCCGACCAGCAGTTCTCCAGCGAAGCGCGTAATGTGGTGTCGGCCATCTTCCAGCTGGAGCATCACCGGAGTCCCGCAGATGCGGTTGAGCTGATCGGGTTGCTGGTGAAATGGTTGCAGACACCAGAGCAGGCAGATTTGCGTCGACACTTCGTCATCTGGATCAAGCGAGTACTATTGCCAAACTGGGTGTCAAATGAGGAACAGGGCGGATGGCAGGCCCTGAATGAATTGAGCGAGGTGCACAATATGCTGGCAGAAAGAGCTAAGCGGTGGCCTGAGCAGTGGAAGCAGCAGGGGCTGGCGGAGGGCCGTCGGGAAGGTCGCGAGGAAGGTCGCGAGGAAGGTCGCGAGGAAGGTCGCGAGGAAGGGCGCGAGGAAGGGCGCGAGGAAGGTCGTCAGGAAGGGCGTCAGGAAGGGCGTCAGGAAGGGCGCGAAGAAGGCAAGCTAGAGGTAGCCCGCAATATGATTCAGCAGACTTCGCTGGATGATCAGACGATCGCGCAAGTGGCCGAGATTTCGATAGAACTGGTCAGCGAACTGCGAGAGCAAATCGAGCGCTCCAGCTGATGGTCTATCATGGCCTGTTGGTTGCTAACAGAAATCCCGTTGCCTGAAGTGTTGATTATTCCTCACCCCCACAAGCCCTCCGCAGCACTGCGCGGCGGAGGGCTTGGGTGCAGCCGGTGTCTAGCGCAGGCTGATTTCATCCTTGAGCCGAGCGACGGTGGCGTCACCGATGCCCTTTACTCGAGTCAGGTCCTCGATGGTGGTGAAGGGGCCATTGGCCTGGCGGTCTTCGACGATGGCCTGAGCCTTGCCTGGGCCGATGCCGGGGAGTTCCGCCAGCAACTCGACGCTGGCCTCGTTGATGTTGATCGGCTCGATACTCAGCTGCTCTTCGGCCATGACTGGCTGTGCCAGCAACATCCAGGTCAGTGCCAGTAGTGCGATAGTCCATAACCTGGACCGCTTGCTTGCGGAAAGGGTGCTCGAGTTGTCGTTCATCGATGGATGGCGAACAGCCTGTTGTGCGTTGTGGGTCTGCATCGGACATCTCCTTGGTGTTGAAAGTCGTCTTCATGACGTAGGGGGCTTGCCCCTTCGAGTCCGTTCGACGTGATGCCGTTGGGTCTCGACTTTCACCTTAGGCGCCGAGCGACGAATCCAGTTATAAGAAATTACTTATAAAAATATCAGTGGAATTAGATATTCAGATGAAGCCATAGGGCCGCGCGGAAGTCGCTTGGGCTGATATACTGCGGCGTTTTGGCGCTCCGGGTCCTGTGTCTCGCGACCGGGCCGGCTTGGCTCACGTCATGCAGGCCGCAGGTGCGCCCTTCGATTCCACTGTGCCGGAGGCCTCCGTGACTACCTCATCGCCCTTGATCATCGCACTCGATTATCCCTCCATGGACGCCGCGCTGTGCATGGCGGACCGACTGGACCCCGAGCGCTGTCGTCTCAAGGTTGGCAAGGAGCTGTTCACCCGCAGCGGCCCCAATGTGCTCGAAGCGCTGCATGGCCGGGGTTTCGAGGTCTTTCTCGACCTCAAGTTTCACGATATTCCCAATACCGTGGCGGCTGCCGTTCAGGCGGCGGCAGAGCAAGGCGTGTGGATGGTCAATGTTCATGCCAGCGGCGGCGCCCGCATGATGGAAGCGGCGCGCGAACGGCTCGATAGAGAGGGCCTTGCGACCCGCCTGATCGCGGTGACGGTGCTGACCAGCATGACCGCCGAGGAACTTGCAGCTACTAATGTTTCGGTAGCCCTGGACGAGCAGGTGGAGCACCTGGCGCGACTGGCCAAGGCCAGCGGGATGGATGGTGTGGTGTGCTCGGCGCAGGAGTCGGCGCGTCTCAAGGCAGCCTGTGGCGAAGACTTCCTCAAGGTCACCCCGGGCATTCGCCCGAGCTTTGCCCAGGCCGGCGATCAGCGCCGAATCATGACCCCGCGCGAGGCCATGGACGCCGGTAGCACGCACCTGGTGGTGGGAAGACCTGTCACTCAGGCAGAAGACCCGATGGCGGCGTTAGAGGCGATCGAGAAGGAGCTGAAAGAGGCGTAACCCAGTCGGAGTCGGCTGACCACGATCTTGATCAAGTCAGGCAGAAGACCCGATGACGGCGTTAGAGGCAATCGAGAAGGAGTTGAGGGAGAGCTGACCGCTACTCTCCCTCTATACCGGTGATGGGTTTGGTGGTGCCCCAATTCCTGCATCTGGGGCACTGCCAGTGCAGGTGTTCACCTGAGAAGCCGCAGCGCCGGCAGCGGTGGCGGGGGAGCGCCTTGATAAGCGGTTGGGTGTGCTGGCGCAGCAGGTCGAAACGGGGATCGCCTTCGCTTGCCTCGCTACGCTGGTACAGCCCCATCAGATAGTCCACCCCACCAAGGCTCGGCTCCTTCCTGAGCTGTTCGGTGATCAGCGCTATCGCCTCCTCATCACTCCCTCGCACCTTGCGCAGCGTCTGCGCCAACAGCAGCATTACGCTGGTGCAGGGATTCAGCTCCAGCAGCCGGTGCAGGTGCGCGATCAGTCCCTCGGCGTCGTCAAGAAGCTGATAGGTGCGTTCCAGCGGCTCAAGCAGCGTCGGGATAAAGTCGGCGTCCTGCTGGGGAATGCGATCCAGATGCTTGAGCGCCTGGCGGTACTGGCCGGTGTCGTGGCACAGCTCGGCCTGGATCAGGTTGGCACGGATGCAGCGTTCGTCGATGGAAAGCGCCTGCTTCAGGTGCTTTCTGGCGATGCCGTGGCTGTTGGATGCTCGCGCCTCTGCGGCCAGTTCGCAATGCCAGTGGGCGGCGGCCCGACGCAGGTCATCATGGCGTCGGGTCAGCTGGGGGACGGCCTCGTCGATCGCCTGCTGCCATTCACCCTCGCGCTCGAACAGGTCCACCAGCAGCCGCTTGGCATGGTGGCGTACTTCGGCGTGGGTTTCTTCCTTGACCAGCCCCTTCAGCAGCCGTTCGGCGCGATCGTGCAGACCCAGCTGCAGAAAGTCCCGGGACAGCTCGAGCTGCACCCAGGCTCCCTGGTGGCCGTCCAGGAAAGGACGTGCGAGCAGGTTCTGGTGAATCTTGACGGCGCGGTCGGCCTCACCGCGAGAGCGAAACAGGTTGCCCAGGGTGACGTGGGTCTCGATGGTATCGCTGTTGACCTCCAACGCAGAGATGAAGGTCTCGATGGCCCGGTCCTGCTGATCGTTGAGCAGGTAGTTCAGACCGACAAAGTAGTCGCGGTGCAGGCTTGGGGCGGGGCGTTCTTGCTGTCGACTCTCCCGCCGGCCGAGCGCCCAGCCAATGGCGAGGGCGACGACCAGCAGGCCCAGCAGCAGAAGATCGGGCATTCAGGGAAGTTCCTTCATCTCCTGCACGCGAAGACGATCGAGTTCCTTGCGCTGCTGCTGGTTGTGGCGTTGGGCGCGAGTCAGCAGGGCGCGCAGCCGAATGTAGACGCCGCTCATCGCCAGCATGCCAAGCAGCACGCCGACAGCCAAGGAGGCCAGCAGCCACACCGACAGGGAGGCCTCGGGCAATTCGAACCAGATGAGGTTCAGCGGCAGGGCCTGTTGGTTGTTGGTCGCGAACAGGATACCGATGACTAGTACCGCCAGCAGAATGATGGCCATGATCAGGCCTTTTAGCCAACGCATGTGTGACTTCCCATAGTGAGACAAAGAGAACGGAGAGAGCGGTTGCCAGCGAACTCAGTAGCCCAGCGCACGGCTGGCGTCGACTTGTTCGCGCAACTCCTTTCCGGGCTTGAAGTGTGGCACGAACTTGCCTTCCAGCTCCACCGCTTCACCTGTCTTGGGGTTGCGGCCGACCCGGGGCTCCCGATAGTGCAGAGAGAAACTGCCAAAACCCCGTATCTCGACCCGCCCACCATCGGCGAGGGTATCGGTGATGTCATCCAGAATGAGGCGCACCGCGGCCTCGACGTCCTTGATCGACAGCTCCGGCTGCCGCATGGAGATCTGCTCTATCAGTTCGGACTTTGTCATCGGTTGTCTCCGTGAGTCCCACCTGGGTGTTGAGCGCTGGCCAAGCCAGTGGCGAAGGCCGTATCCGTCACAGCCTCTTGTTTTTAGATAGCATACTTTTCAAGTCTTGAGAAAACAACGCACTACATTCGTGGCAATGATCTTGCGCCGGGTCACCTTCGGGATACGCCGGCGGCTGCCTGGCGGATCGTGCTGCGGTATACTGAGGCCACACATTCCATCCCTGACGAGGTTCCCCTTGGATCAACCGTCTTCCGTGGCCTCCCGCCTCGAGGCCGAGCGCAAGCGCCTGCACTGGCACTCCCGCCGTGGCATGTGGGAGCTGGACCTCTTGCTGCTGCCGTTTCTCGAGCACTGCTACGATGAACTCGACGAGGCCGACCAGGCCGCCTATCGCCAGCTGATCACCGAAGAGGACCAGGACCTGTTCATGTGGTTGATGCGTCGCGAGTGGCCGGAAGAGCCCAGCCGTCGCCGTATCGTGCAGATGATCGTGGACTATGCCGAGACCAGCGGTCACGGTCACAATCGGGGCCTCTGAGCAGCAGCATCTCTTCCAGGGGGCGCTGGTGGCGACCATCGCGCTGGTCGTCGCCGGCGCCACTCCCTCGCCGGTGGGGGCGCTACTCACCGCAGCTCTCTGCAGCAGACTGATTCACGCCCACCGCCATCCGCTTCAGGGTCAGCTAAGGTGCCTGGTCGAGAGTGAGCCAGCAGTGGCATCTGGGGCAACGCTGGTCGCCGTGGATGAAGAGCAGGCCCAAGATACGGGCCTTTCCGTATGGCAGCGTCGGCAGCGACGCCTTCTGCGCGCCCTGAGTCAGGCGCTTATGCGCTGGTGGGGCAAGCCCAGGGCCCCGGTGCCTGGGCGTTGGCAGTGGCGTCCGTTGGCGTCAGCGGCGGACGCATCCGAGCGGCTTTGCTCAGACGCTGACTGGCGCGAGATCGAGCTGACCTGTGAAAGCGTCGGCGCCAGGCTGATCTCCCTGCGTTGGCAGAGGCACACCCACTGGCTGTGGCCCGATTCGATGACACCCGAAGAGCACCGTGTGCTGAGACGTTACCTGCTTGGCATGCCTGTGGCGTTGGGTTCTCAGACGTCAAAACGGTAATGACAGCTGTTGCCTGGCTTCCTGTGGCACCAGGCGCACGCCGACGCCCAGCAGGCGCACCGGGCGGTGGGCGCGTTGCCAGGCCTGGTCGAGCAGTTGGCGGTAGCTGGCCAGATCCGGCTCCAGGCCCTTCGACTCCAGGGTGGTGGTGGTGAAGTCGTCAAAGCGCACCTTGACGAACACGCCGGCCAGGGGCGGGCGACCATTGCGGTCGATGCGCGCCTTCAACTTCTCGCAGAGGGTGACCAGCGCCTGCTGGGCCGCGGCCAGATCCGGCAGGTCCCGGCCGTAGGTGCTTTCGACGCTGATCGACTTGCGTTCGCGCTCCACCTTGACCGGGCGCTCGTCGATGCCGCGGGCGAGTTCATAGAGGCGTCGCCCGAATTTGCCGAACTCGTCCAGCAGCTTGTCAATGGGCTGTTCGCGCAGCTCCTCACAGGTGGTGATGCCCAGTGCGTCCAGACGGGCGCCGGTGGCGGGCCCCACGCCGTGCAGCTTGCGCACCGGCAGGGCCAGAACGAAGCTTTCCACCTGGTCGGGTGGGATCACCGTCAGCCCATCCGGCTTGTCCCAGTCGCTGGCGATCTTGGCCAGGAACTTGGACGGTGCCGCCCCCACCGACACCGTGATGCCGGTGCGCGCCAGACACTCCTCCTTCAGCCAGCGGGCCATCCAGGTGGCGCTGCCCTTGAATCCCTCGACATCGCTGACGTCCAGATAGGCCTCGTCCAGCGACAGCGGTTCGACCAGTGGCGTCAGCTCATGGAAGATCGCCTGAATCTGCCTCGACACCTCGCGGTACTTGTCGAAGTCCGGCGGAACCAGTGTCAGTTCCGGACACAGGCGCAGCGCGCGGGCGGTCGGCATCGCCGAATGAATGCCGAACTTGCGCGCCGGATAGTTGCAGGTGGTGATGACGCCGCGGCCCTCGCGCGCGCCACCCACCGCCAGCGGAATGTCCCGCAGGGCGGGATTGTCGCGCATCTCGACCGCGGCGTAGAAGCAGTCGCAGTCGGCATGCAGAATCTTGCGTACGGGTGCTGGCATGGGCGGGCAGGCGCTGGCACGACGTCGGTGAAAACGGCGACTAGCCCAGGGCCTGGCCGTTGCCGCCGCGAATGACGCCAACACCGACGCCCTCGATATCCAGGCTGTCGCGGCGCAGGTCCAGGGTGATGGGTGCGAAGTCGGGGTTCTCGGCCTCCAGGGTGACCTGATGGCCGTCACGCTGGAAGCGCTTGACCGTCACCTCATCCTCCAGGCGTGCTACCACAATCTGGCCGTTGCGGATGCGCTCGGTGCGATGCACCGCCAGCAGGTCACCCTCCAGGATGCCGACGTCCTTCATCGACAGCCCGCGCACGCGCAGCAGATAGTCTGCGCGGGGGGTGAAGTAGTCCGGCGGCAGCGGGCAGTAGCGGTCGATGTGCTCGGCGGCGAGGATCGGGCTGCCGGCGGCGACCTCGCCGATGATCGGCAGTCCCTGTGAGGGGCTGGCTTCCTGGGGCGACTCGTTGGCGGCGCCGGAGTCTGCCTCCTGGGCCGGCAGGCGGATGCCGCGAGAGGTGCCGCGAATCACGCGAATCGCGCCCTTGCGCTCGAGCGCCCGCAGGTGTTCTTCGGCAGCATTGGGGGAGCGAAAGCCCAGGGCGCGTGAAATCTCCGCGCGGGTGGGCGGGTACCCCAGCTCGTTCATGGTCTTGACGATAAAGTCATAGACGTTTTGCTGGCGAGGGGTCAGGGGACGTGTCATGCGGCCTCCCACGGGCGGCGATGGAACAGGGTGGCTTGGCGGCGGCTTGCTGCCGGCACTTGCCAATGCTGAGGGCGTCAATGCTCGCCCTTGGTGAAGTGTACAGTATGGATGTACATCCAGTAAAACCGTGAAAGGCCAGGAATAGTGTGCCAGGGCACTGGTGTAGTGGGCCGCCGCCTGATGCATTCGTTTGAAACAGGGTGGAGCCAGGGTTGATTGTGCGAGAAGGGCGGCTCCCTTACACTCAAGCCAGTATTCAAACAATTGTTTCCAACTGCCCTTGACAAGACTGGACGGAGCCCGCGAATGGCCCAGACCGATACCGTGACGCGCATCCTGGACACCGCCGAGGTGCTTTTCGCCGAACGCGGCTTCGCGGAAACGTCGCTGCGCAACATTACCGGCAAGGCCAAGGTCAACCTGGCCGCCGTCAACTACCACTTCGGCTCCAAGAAGGCGCTGATCCAGGCGGTGTTCTCCCGCTACCTGGATCCCTTCTCCGATCGCTTTCATGCCGCCATCGATGAGCTCGAGCGCGGCTACGGCGATCGCGTGATTCCGCTGGAGGTGCTGCTCGAGACCATGGCCCGCACCGTGCTCGAGGTACCGGCCGAACGGCACAGCCTCAAGGTGTTCATGCGCCTGCTGGGGCTGGCCTACAGTCAGGCCCAGGGGCATCTGCGTCGCTATATCCAGGACCAGTACGGCACCGTGTTCACCCGTTTCGTGGCGCTGGTGCGCAAGGCCACGCCGGAGCTGCCGGACTCCGAGCGCTTCTGGCGTCTGCACTTTGCGCTGGGCACCGTGATCTTTACCCTGTCTGGGCTCGATGCCCTGCGCGACATCGCCGAGAAGGACTACGACGAGCATGTCTCGGTACGCGACCTGGTGCGCCGCATGATGCCGGTGGTGGTGTCAGCGCTGAAGGCGCCACTGCCGGAGCCGGCGCCGACGATGCCACCGGCGACGCGCGAGCCAACTGCATAAGCTGAGAAGGGAGTCAGGGTCATGCATACCCCGCAATTGGCAGCGCTTCCCCCCACCGAAGGTGTGTGGGTGGAGGTCGACACCGCGCGTCAGCAGCTGACGCTATGGCGGGGTGAAGACCCTGCCTGGCAATGCCTGGTGTCCACCGGTGCTGCCGGTACTGGCCAGCAAGAGGGCAGCGGTCAGACCCCGCTGGGCTGGCACCAGATCCGTGCGGCCATCGGTGAGGGGCAGCCTGCGGGCTGCGTCTTTCGTGGCCGTCGTCCCACCGGTGAGGTCTACAGCGAGGCGCTAGGCCAGGCCCAGCCAGAGCGCGACTGGATCCTGACCAGAATCCTCTGGCTCAGTGGTCTGGAGCCGGGCTTCAATCGTGGCGGCGACGTCGATTCCCAGCGCCGCTATATCTATTTTCACGGCACCCCGCCGGACAAGCCCATGGGGGTGGCCGACTCCCATGGCTGTATTCGCCTGCGTGACGACGACCTGTTGCGGCTGTTCGACGAAGCGACGCCCGGCACGCCGGTGTGGCTGCATGACTGATCACGTCCACTGATCAAGCCAATGCAGACGTCAATAAAGGCGTCACTGAGCGAAGTCCTCGTCGGCTGAGGCTTCGTCAAGTCAGGGCTACTCGGGTCAGCATTCGTCATGCCTGGATCCATCAGTCCGGGGCTTGGTCAGATGACATTGCCCAACTGGAAGATCGGCAGATACATCGCCAGCACCAGGCCACCCACCACCACGCCCAGCACCACGATGATCAGCGGCTCCAGGAGGCTTGTCAGGGTGTCGACGCGTTCGTCCACCTCGCGCTCGAAGTGATCCGCCACCCGCGTCAGCATGCTGTCCAGCGCGCCGGCTTCCTCGCCGATGGCCACCATTTGCAGCGCCAGTGGCGGGAAGCGCCTCGTCGCCCGCATCGCCAGGTGGAGTCGCTGGCCACTGGCGACCTCGCTCTGCACTGCCGCCACCGCCTGGCAGTAGACGTCATTGCCGCAGGCGCCGGCAGCGGTTTTCAGCGCCTCCACCAAGGGCACGCCTGCGGCGAAGGCGGTGGCCAGGGTGCGACAGAAGCGTGCCACCGAGGCCTGTTCCAGGATCGTCCCTACCACCGGTAGCCTGAGCGCCAGGCCGTGAGCGGCGAAGCGCGCCCTGGCCGAGCGCTTGATCCACCATCTCGCCGCACCGGCCATCACGCCTGCACTTCCCAGCAGCACCAGCCACCATTGCTGGGCGAACTCCGAAAGCTCGATGGTCAGCCGAGTCAGCGGGGGCAGGCTTGCCCCGACGCCCTCGAACATCTGTTCGAACTGGGGCACCACCTTGATCAGCAGGATGGCGCTGACCGCGATGCCCACCGCTACCACGGTGGAGGGATACCACAGCGCCTTGCGAACCCGCGCCTTCAATCGCTCGCGCTTTTCCAGATGACCGGCTAGGCGCTCGAGCATGCGGTCCAGCGTACCCGACTGCTCACCTGCGGCGACCAGGTTGACGTACAGCGCATCGAAGGTATGCGGGTGGCGGGATAGTGCCTGGGCCAGGCTGGCCCCGGCGCTGACGTCCATGCCCAGTGCCTGAACGACTAGCCGCATGGCTGACTTTGAAAGACTTTCGCCCAGCACGTGAAAGGCCTGCAACAACGGCACGCCGGCGGTCAGCAGGGTCGCCAGCTGGCGCGAGAACAGGGTGAGGTCCCGTGGCGAGATCTGGCGCTCGAAGCGCGCAAGCGTGCCGCCCTGGCGCAGCTTGCGCGGGATCACACCAAGCTGATGCAACTGGCGTTGGGCCTCGGGACGGCCGGTTGCCAGCAGCACCCCGCTGCGCCGCTGGCCCTGGCGATCCTCGCCTTTCCAGTGCCAGCACCTCTGGCGCGGATGCTGGGGGGCGGAACGGCGTGCGCTGCGCAGGTGGTCGCGTGACCCGCTTGACCCGTTTGACACGGCTGAAAGGTGGCTGTGGCCAGCGTGGGAACCCGATCCGCCGGAGGCAGAAGAGGTTGGCTCCCCCGTCGTTGCATCAGGGGTGTAGCCACCTACCTGCCCGGGGGGCGTGGCCGGCGAGGACGACGACACGGAAGAAGAGGCAGGCGGAGCCGTAGAAGGCGAGCGATGACGAAAGGGCACGTGTCAGTGGACTCAAATGGTGGAGGGGAGGGCGGCGGTCTCATGCGGCGGTGATGCGGCAGACCTCGGCCAGACTGGTCACACCTTCGAGCACGCGGTTAAGGCCGCTGCGACGAAGATTCGGGTAGCCCTGGGCGCGGGCCAGGGCGTCGAAGTCATCGGCGCTGCCCCCTTCCAGGATCAGCCGGCGCATGCGTTGGTCCACCGGCACCACCTCAAATAGCCCGACCCGCCCCTTGTAGCCCTGGGTGCAGTGACGACAGCCCACGGCCTCGTACAGCTCGGCGATATCGGCCTCAGCCTGGGTCAGCCCCTGTTGCACCAGCACCTCTGCAGGCAGGGTGACCGGGGACCGACAATGACTGCACAGGCGTCTGGCCAGGCGTTGGGCAACGATCAAGCTGACCGCACTGGCGATATTGAAGGCTTCGATGCCCATGTTCGACAGTCGCGACAGGGTGTCGGCGGCGGAATTGGTGTGCAGCGTGGACAGCACCAGGTGGCCGGTCTGGGCGGCCTTGATCGCGATCTCGGCGGTTTCCCGGTCGCGCACCTCGCCGACCATCACCACGTCCGGGTCCTGGCGCAGAAAGGCACGTAGTGCATTGGCGAAGTCCAGGCCAATGCGCGGCGCCACATTGACCTGGTTGATCCCGGACAGCTTGATCTCCACCGGATCCTCGGCGGTGCAGATATTGCGCTCGACGGCGTTGAGCTGGTGGATGCCGGTGTACAGCGTCACCGTCTTGCCGCTGCCGGTGGGACCGGTGACCAGAATCATTCCCTGGGGACTTGCCAGGGCGGTCTCGAACAGCCGTCGCTGGTCCGGTGAAAAGCCGAGCTGCTCGATACCCAGGCGTGCCGACCTGGAGCCCAGCAGTCTGAGCACGATCTTCTCGCCGTAGACGGTAGGCAGCGAGTTGACCCTGAAGTCGATGTCCTCGCCATCGTCGAGCTGGACCTTGATGGTGCCATCCTGGGGCAGGCGGCGTTCCGAGATGTCCATCCGCGCCATCACCTTGAGGCGCGAGGCGATGCGCCCGCGAAGATTAAGCGGCGGCTGGGCCACCTCGTGGAGCAGGCCATCGATGCGAAAGCGCACCCGAAAGGACTCCTCGAAGGGTTCGAAGTGGATGTCAGAGGCACGCTTTCTTACCGCGTCACGCAGGATGGTGTTGACGAACTTTACCACTGGGGCGTCATCGGCCTGGTCGTTCAGGCTGGAGCTGAGCCCGGAACCCAGCCCGGCATGGAGCTCCTCGTCCAGGTCGGCATCCTGTTCAGTGTCGAAAGCCACGCCCTGGCCAGAAGTCAGATCCGACTGCCGTGACGGATGCATCTTTCCCGACCGCTCGTCGGCGCCCGCAGTGTTCACGCCTGAGGCACCAAGCGCGCCCAGAGCGACGGCGATGGCGCCGTCATCGGGGCGATCTACACCCAGGTAGGCGTCGAGCAGCACGCGGATCTGATCCAGCGGTGCCAGCGCCGGCTTCAAGCTCTTGCCGGTGACGAACTGCAGCTCACCCAGGCGGGCAAGAGTAGAAGGGTAGGGTACCGCCACGTGCAATTGATGATCATCGAGGCTAAGCGGCAGCACTGAATGCTCGCGCAACAGGGCTTCGGGGAAGTGAGAGAGCGCCGGCAGTTCGCTCGGCTCCAGCTCCTGTAGATCGACAAATGGCAGGTCGTATTCTTCTGCCGCTGCTCGGGTCGCCGGCCCTACGCTCACCAGTTCATGCTCCACCAGGTAGCGCAACAGCGTGCTGTGGCTGTCCTGGGCCTCCCGCTCGGCCCGCAGCGCCGCCGGAGGACTCAGTAACCCCTGTGACACCAGCCGTTGGGCCAATCCACTGTTTGGCCCCTGCGGCGAGCCGTTTCCGAACCCCTGGTCAAATGGCACAGCACCCTCCCTGGAAGTGGGTCCCATGATGGGCCCGATCACTCCCGTCGGCGACATCCTGAATCTAGCCGTCAGTCTACCCCGCGATAGAACGCCCATAGAGGCCGTAGAGGCGGTTTTGTTATCCGAACCCGAATCGGCGTCAAGGTTTGGGCGTATAGCCCTCAGAGGCGCTCGCAGCGCCAAGTAAGATGCTCCGAACCCGGTAGGGCGGGGTTGCGGGGGTTGACGGTTCTGGCTCAGCGCCATTTTCGCCATGCCGCACCACCGGTCAGGAAGTGCACCACCGTGAAACGGCAAAAAAGCCAACAGGGAGCATCAGACATGGAAGACAGTAAAAGCAGTACCAGTACCAGTCATTCAGCGCAGAGCGGAACCGTGATACCGGCAGGGCAGGGCGGCTTTACCCTGATAGAGCTTTTGGTGGTGGTGGCCATCATCGGGCTGCTATCAGCCATCGCCATACCGCAGTACACCAACTTTCAGAAGCGTGCCGCGGTGAATGCCTGCAAGGAAGAGCTGGCGGCGGCCAGGACGGCGTTGGCGGTTGATGGCACCTTTGATGAAGCCTCGCCCGACATGGCCAATGCGTATGCGTGGTCTGCATGTCTGGACTCCAGTATTGCCTATACCGCTCCAACCACGACGGAAGAAGGTTCGCTCCTGGGCTGGCCATCCCCGAGCCAATTCGCGGTAGCAGAGAATGCCGCCACCCTCGTCCTGCCCAAGGTCATTGATATCGATAGTCCTTGAGATCGGGCGGGGAAGCTCCAATCGCGTGCTCCCAGGCGCCAGGAAGCGGGCGTCGGGGCTTGTCACCCTGATTCAGGCAACAAGGAGCAGGTTCCATTGGAATATCCGTCCATAATCCACCACGGTGGCGCCGAAGGCGTCACCGGTAGCTGCCACCGGCTACAGATTTCTCCAGACCACGCCATCCTTATCGATTGCGGGCTATTTCAGGGAGAGGACCTCAAGGGCCAGTCCAGCTTCGAGCGACACCAGATCGAATTTCCGGTCGACGACGTCATCGCCCTGGTGGTGACCCACGTTCATATCGATCACATCGGTCGCCTGCCCTACCTGATGGCAGCAGGGTTCAAGGGCCCCATCATCTGTACCCCGCCGAGTGCGCGGCTGCTGCCGCTGGTGATCGAGGATGCCCTTAAAATCGGCTTTACTCGTGACCGCAGGCTAATCGAGCGGTTTCTTGATACCGTTCAAATGCATCTTGATCCAAGTCCCTATGGCACTTGGAAAAGCTTGCTGAACGATGAGCGTTACAAGGTCAAGGTGCGTCTACAGAACGCGGGGCATATACTCGGTTCAGCATACGTCGAAATTGATGTTGAGGACGAGCGCGCGAGTCTGGATAATCGCTACGTCTTCTCGGGGGACCTTGGGCCGCCCGACACTCCGCTATTGCCGGATCCCACACCTCTGGAGCGGGCAGACGTGCTGGTGCTCGAGAGCACCTACGGCGATAGAAGGCATGAAGGTCGCAGGACGCGGCGCGCACAGCTCAAGGAAATGATTTATCGTGCACAGCGCGAGGGCGGTAGCGTGGTCATTCCAGCCTTCAGCATCGGCCGAACCCAAGAGTTGCTCTGCGAAATCGAAACCCTTCTACACGAGCGACTGCACGAGCGACAAGAAGAAGAGAAATGCGAGCGCCCCCTGATCATTGTCGACTCCCCGCTGGCCGCCCGCTTCACCGAAGTATACCGAGACCTCAAGCCCTGGTGGGACAGCGAAGCCAAGGCGCGGCTTAATGAAGACCGCCACCCCCTCTGCTTCGATGGCCTCGTCACCGTAGACAGCCACGACGACCACCTCGCCATGGTCGAACACCTCGCCACCACCAACACCTGGGGCATCGTCATCGCCGCCAGCGGCATGGCCACCGGGGGCAGGGTGGTCAACTACCTCAAGCGATTGCTAGCAGACCCTCGTCACACCGTATTGTTTGTTGGATATCAAGCTGAGGGCACGCCTGGAAGGCAGATTCAGCGAGCGAAACGTGGAAGCGAAGTCGTTCTTGACGGGGCGAGGGTGCCGGTGAATGCCTACGTCAACAGTATTTCGGGTTTTTCAGCACATGCGGATCAATACGATTTGTTGCGGTTTGTGATTGATCTTGGTGGTAAAGTAAAAAAAGTTCGGCTTGTACACGGAGAGGAAGCCAGCCAAAGGGAGTTGGCGCGATATCTTCAGAGAAATGTTGAAAGAATAGAAGATGTAACGTTCATGTAGTTGTAGATGAATTCGTAAATAGTGGTGAAGAGTACATTTTGCATATCGTTTTTCTATCAATAAAAAATCGCAAATGCGTGTGTATTAGTTGGTTGATAGAAGCTTAATACGCTTTGTGTAGCGGTTTTTTCTATATTTTGTTGTCTAAGGTCTCATAGGGAGAGGTATGGAACCCTCCGCCTTACTTACATTGTTTACAATTTTATTTACCCTAGTGTTGCTGGCGGCAACGCGGATTTCCCCTGATGTGGTACTCATGGGAGCCTTGTCGGTCTTGGTGGTCTCCGGAGTGTTGGCTCCCGCTGATGCTTTGGCCGGATTCTCCAACCCGGGTGTGATGACCATTGCTACTCTTTATGTTGTTGCGGCAGGGTTGAAGGAGACCGGAGCTATTCAGTGGCTTGCCCACCGATTGTTAGGGCAGCCGAAGCGTCTGAAGCAGGCTCAGTTGCGCGTGCTCCTGCCAGCCTCCGGGTTGAGTGCCTTCATGAACAACACTACGGTTGTTGCAATGTTCATCCCGGCGATTCAGGAGTGGGCTGGGCGCCTGCGACTACCGCCCTCCAAGTTGCTGCTTCCACTGAGCTATGCGGCGATCATCGGGGGTACCTGTACCTTGATCGGTACAAGTACGAACTTGGTCATCGATGGACTTCTACAGTCAGAAATGGGAGTCGGCCTTGGCATGTTCTCTCTAGCATGGGTCGGGCTACCCCTTGTGCTGGTCGGTGGCACGTTTTTATATATTTTTTCCGATCGGCTGCTTCCTGATAGGCAAGGCGCCTTGGAGCAGTTGGAGATGGCTCGCGAGTATGCAGTCGAAGTAATTGTCGATGGTAAGGGGCCGCTGGTGGGGCGGAGTATCGCAGAGGCTGGCTTGAGGCATTTGAGTCACGGCTACCTGGCAGATATCGAGCGTCAAGGGCGTCTGCTCACTGCTGTGCCCCCTGATACTCAATTGTCCGCGGGCGATGTTCTGATATTCATCGGGGCACCCGAATGTGCAAGAGAGCTGCGGCGGATCCACGGCATGCGGCCCGCCGGGGGGGATGTGCATAAACTTGATATCGAGCACCATCGCCGTTGTCTCGTGGAAGCTGTGATCGGTCCTGACTTTGTGGGACTTGGGCAGACAGTACGAGAGTCCCGTTTTCGTTCACGCTATCAGGCGGTCATTCTTTCAATTTCGCGCCATGGCAAGCGTCTGCCGGGAAAGCTGGGGAATATCAGTCTTCAGGTCGGCGATACACTGCTGCTAGAGACCGCGCAGGATTTTGTCGATCAGTATCGCTACCGCAAGGATTTTTTGCTTGTCAGCGGCCTCAACGACTCGACCCCTCCTGATTTTCGTAAAGCTCCTTTGGCACTCGGTATACTTGCGGCCATGGTAGTGGTTAGCGCTTCTGGCTTGCTGTCGATCCTCGAGGCGGCTTTGTTGGCGGGAGGGGGCATGCTGATGACGCGATGCGTACCGGCGAGCAAGGCGCGTCGTTCAGTCGATCTTAGTGTGCTGGTCGTCATCTCTGCGTCCTTCGCCTTGGGCGCTGCCATGCGCGAGACTGGAGCAGCCAGCCAGATTGCCCAGTGGCTATTGCTGGCCGATGACTTATCTCCTTGGTTAGCTCTGGTGCTGGTCTATATTTTGACAGTGGCCTTCACCGAATTGATTACTAATAATGCCGCTGCTGTACTGATGTTCCCCATCGCGATCTCGGTGGCAGAGCAGTTAGGGGTCGATTTTAAGCCTTTCGTGATAGCGATAATGTTTGCTGCTTCGGCAAGTTTCATGACGCCGTTAGGCTACCAGACAAACCTGATGGTGCTGGGGCCTGGTGGGTATCGTTTTACCGATTATCTTCGTCTTGGGGCCCCGCTGAGTTTTGTTATTGGAGTGACTGCGCTTGGGTTGATACCGCTAGTGTGGCCCTTCTAACTGGAAAGTGTCCGCGGACCTATTTGTTACAGGTGCTTGTTTTGACAGATTTTGTAACGGTTGATTTTCGAGCCCGCTTACTAGAGGGTGTCCGCTCTGCTGGGCACGAAGTAATGGCCATCTATCAACGTGATTTTGGGGTTGAATTAAAGAATGATGCTAGTCCTCTGACGGAAGCAGATGTGGTATCGCATCACGCCTTGGTCGATCTTCTGCAGAGTATTACACCAGAAGTTCCGGTTCTGTCCGAGGAGTCTGCAGACATTTCTTTCGAGGCTCGGCAATCCTGGGGTCGCTATTGGCTCATTGATCCGCTTGACGGAACCAAAGAATTTGTCAAAAAGAATGGGGAGTTTACTCTCAACGTTGCATTGATCGAGGACGGTGTACCAGTATTTGGCATCGTTCATGCTCCAGCATTGGGTGCTGGGGCAGGAACTACTTGGTTTGGGCAGAACAACCTTGGCGCGTGGAAGCAGTTTGATGGTGGGCAGCCCACACCCATTGCCGTGCGCGAGTTGCCGGACGCAAATTATGAAGCCTGGAAAATAGTCGGTAGCCGGTCTCATGGTTCTGACGAATTCGAGGCCTTTTGTAGCGCACTGCCGGAACATGAGCGAGTATCTATGGGCAGTTCATTAAAACTCTGCTTAGTCGCAGAAGGTGCCGCCGACCTTTATCCACGTCTAGCGCCTACTTGTGAATGGGACACTGCTGCAGCTCAGGCTATTGTAACCGCTGCAGGGGGCAGCGTACTCAATGCGTATACCCTAGCCCCCCTTCGTTGCAATCAGCAAGAGAGTTTTCTGAATCCTTTTTTTGTGGTTTGTGGTCTGCAAGATGAGCGCTGGATAAGGGCTTTGAAAGAGAGTCTTAGTTAGGGCTTACCTCAACTAATAGACTTTGATTTTCAAGGTCCGTGCCGCACGCCGTTCTATATTTGTAAAAAAATCTGACAGTGTGAACTGCCGCGACAATATTTTTGAATATATTGGAAGGTCATAATGGAGATAACCCCCGAACGCCAGACTCACCTCAAGCAACTCGAGGCAGAGTCGATCCACATCATTCGTGAAGTAGCAGCAGAATTCCGAAACCCAGTGATGCTGTATTCCATCGGAAAGGATTCCTCGGTGATGCTGCATCTGGCCCGTAAGGCTTTCTATCCGGGAACACCTCCTTTTCCTTTGATGCACGTCAACACGACCTGGAAGTTTCGGGAGATGATCGAGTTTCGAGACCGTATGGCTAAAGACGCTGGTATGGAACTCATCGAGCACATAAATGAAGAAGGCCGGGCCGCAGGTATCAACCCCTTCGATCATGGTAGTTCGAAGTACACCGATATCATGAAGACCCAGTCGTTGAAGCAGGCGCTGGACAAGTATCGTTTCGATGCCGCCTTTGGTGGGGCGCGTCGTGACGAAGAAGCTAGCCGCGCCAAGGAAAGAGTGTTCTCTTTCCGCGACAAGTATCACCGCTGGGATCCTAAGAACCAGCGTCCCGAGCTGTGGAATACCTACAATGCCAAGGTGAACCAGGGGGAGTCTATCCGTGTCTTCCCGCTGTCCAACTGGACGGAACTGGATATCTGGCAATACATCTATCTCGAGTCGATTCCCATTGTACCGCTGTACTTCTCTGCTCCTCGTCCGGTTGTCAATCGTGATGGCATGGACATCATGGTCGACGATGACCGGATGCCACTTGAGGATGGCGAGGTTCCCCAAGAGAAATGGGTGCGCTTCCGCACCCTTGGCTGCTACCCGCTAACTGGTGCTGTGGAGTCCAAGGCCACAACGCTTCCAGAAATCATTCAGGAAATGCTGCTTACGAGGACCTCCGAGCGCAGTGGACGCGCCATCGACCACGACCAGGCTGGATCGATGGAAAAGAAAAAACGCGAAGGCTATTTCTAAAGGGAGCGGACTCATGGCACATCAATCAGAACTTATAGGCGACGACATCGAGCAGTACCTGAAAGAGCACGAGAATAAAGACCTGCTGCGTTTCATTACTTGCGGCAGTGTCGATGATGGCAAGTCGACTCTGATCGGACGACTGCTGCATGACTCCAAGATGATCTATGAAGATCAACTGGCTGCAATTACCCAGGCATCCAAGACCAGCGGCACCACCGGAGAGGACGTTGATCTGGCATTGCTGGTAGATGGTCTGCAGTCGGAACGTGAGCAAGGCATCACCATCGATGTTGCCTATCGTTTTTTCTCCACTGATAGGCGTAAGTTCATCATTGCAGATACTCCAGGGCACGAGCAGTACACCCGGAACATGGCGACCGGCGCCTCTACCGCTAGCCTGGCAGTAATCCTCATTGATGCACGTTACGGGGTTCAGACTCAGACACGTCGCCACAGCTTTATTGCTGATCTTTTGGGCATCCAGCACCTTGTGGTGGCGATCAACAAGATGGACCTTGTCGACTATTCGCAGTCACGCTATGACGAGATTGTTGTCGAGTACCAGAAGATTGCCGATAAGCTAAATGCGCCTGACATTCGCTTCGTACCCCTTTCCGCTCTGAAAGGCGATAATGTCGTCAATCGTAGTGAGCACATGGAGTGGTATGAAGGCCCCGCCTTGCTTGAGCTGCTGGAGACGGTCGAGGTCACACACGATCAGAATCTGCGTGACCTTCGACTGCCTGTTCAGTATGTCAACCGTCCCAATCTCGACTTCAGGGGATACTGCGGTACCTTGGCAGCGGGCGTAATGAGTCCGGGGCAGAAGGTGAGGGCGCTGCCCTCTGGTAAGGTCTCTACGGTCGAGCGACTGGTCACTTGGGACGGTGACCTTGAAGCGGCCTATCCTGGACAAGCGATTACCGTAACGTTGACAGATGAAATCGATATATCGCGCGGTGATTGGCTGGTGGCGGAGAATGACAAGGTACCGCTGGCTAGTGGCTTCGAGGCCGATATCGTCTGGATGCATGAGACAGCACTGGAGCCGGGTAAACTCTATGACATAAAGCTGGCGACACGAGATGCGGCAGGCAAGGTAACGGCTATTGATTATCAGGTCGACGTCAACACGCTCGAGCAGCGCCACGCCGACCACCTGGATCTGAATGCCATTGCACGCTGCCGGCTGGAGTTGACAGCACCGGTACCGGTGGACGACTACCGAACCAGCCCTGGCACTGGCAGCTTCATCGTTATCGATCGTTTGAGTAATATCACCGTTGGCGCCGGGATGATCCACCAGCCGCTCGATAGTGAACTACCTTACGAATTCCGTGATAACGACAGCAAGGCTAATGTGGTCTGGAATCGTACAAGCGTAACACAGGCGATGCGTGAGCAGCTCAATGGCCATGTGGGCAAGTGTATCTGGTTCACAGGTTATTCCGGGTCGGGCAAGTCGACACTGGCCAATGCTCTGGAAGTGGAACTCAATCGTCGAGGCTACCACACCATGCTCCTGGACGGTGACAATGTCCGCCATGGTCTGTGTAAAGACCTTGGCATGGGTGAGGAAGATCGGGCCGAGAATATTCGTCGCGTCGGTGAAGTGGCTCGTCTATTTGCGGAAGCTGGGATCATTGTCATCACTGCCTTCATTTCGCCTTTCCGGGTAGATCGTGATGGGGCACGCGCCTTGTTCAATGACGGCTGTTTTGTCGAGGCGCACGTCAACACGCCATTGGATGTCTGCGAACAGCGTGACCCGAAAGGCCTGTACCAGAAGGCACGCGAAGGCAAGATTCAGGATTTCACCGGTATCAACAGTCCCTATGAAGCGCCGGCCAAAGCGGAAGTTGTGCTCGATACCACAAGCCACAGCCAGCAGGAACTTGTGACTCAATTGGTAAAAGCCTGCCTGTGATAAGTGGACAACAGAGCGATGAGCTGTGAGCTGGCAGAAATAAAAGCGGTCTCAAACGGCAAGTGCAACACGTGAATGATTAGGTAGGCTATCGCTATGACTCGTTACTACCGACACCTTACCGCTGTAGAACTTACGCACCGTCATACTGGTGTGTGCAGTTCACTCGATACGCTCCATTGCTACGTACCTTTGGAGAGGTTAGGAAGGTTTTTCGGGAACTTGCACGTTGTGCGGCCCTCGTTCAAGTGGCATGTAACGCCAGTTCGGCGGTTTTCTGCGTTTCGCTGATACGCCCTACGACAAGCGAATTTGCGCCTTGGTACGCAAGTACTGTTGTTGGCAAGTAGCCATAACACCGAAGTGCATGAACCCAATTGACGGCCCATGAACAGTCTCGCACGAGGGCATCTAGAGTGCGCTCTATGTGGTACCACGAGGCTAGCTTCTAAAGGAGTTCATTGTTTGCTGTTGGCAGGGAAAAGAAAAGCGGCGTCGACGCCACCCTGGTGAGAATCGTCGCCGCCAAATTCCTGACTTGGCCAGTATTCGTCTCCGGCCACTTGAGTTTGAACCTCAGCTGATGCCTAGGACTTGGGGAGGCCATCTCATTATGGGGCGCCTCGTAGGCAAGTTGGTCGTGCGCACGACATGTTTCTTTATCCTAGTTAGGGTGAACAGCACGACCGCGACGGATGCGATGATTGGCCTTACTGAAAAGTTGAACCGTTTGTCTACGCTCACTTCGGCTGTCGATAGTCTACTGGCCAAGGGCGCGAGACGGTCAAGCATGCAGAAATAACCCCACGCACCGGGACAGCCATTTACTTCGCCGGTCCACACAGCCCGTGGCAACGTGGGTCGAACGAAAATACCAATGGTCTGCTTCGACAGTATCTGCCCAAGGGAACGGACCTATCGACCTACACCTAAGAGGAGCTCGATGAGATCGCAGACTCACTCAATACCAGGCCTAGAGAGACGATGAACGTCCAGAAGCCTCTTGAAGTATACAGAATACAGAGCGGGCATCTCCTACAATCCAATAACGTTGCGCGGCTGGTTTAAGGCGACCCGACTAAATGAAAATTTAATAGTGCAATGTTGTTTGAAATCCAGAAAAGTTTGTGCTCGACTTTTTGGTGTGGGTTTGTTGATGATAAAAGTAGATTTTAATTTGTCAAATTTCATGATGATGTTGAATAAAAGAATAGTTGAAGCGTGTGGTGAAAAGTGTATTTTTTAAGCTCAGATTTAATGAAGAAAATGTATAAGAAAAGTTTTTTTTCCACATTGATTATTACCTTTTTTGCTAGGGGGGTGGCTGCATTTGGTGCTCTTTTCTTGTTGATTGTTCTAGGTCAGTTATATGGCGCTGATGGGGTGGGGGTTTACGCTCTGGCTCAAAGCGTTTGCCTAGGTTCAGGAATATTAGCAAAGTATGGAACGGACAACGCATTAGTTCGCTATGTTGGAGAAAATTATTTGTGCACAAATACCAAGAGGTATTTGTGCGAAGCTGTTATTTCTACTTTTTTCCTAAGCTGCACAGTGGCAATAGTGGTTTACGTCTTTAAAGACAATATTGGCAATTTTTTTGACAGCAAGTATCTAAGTGAGATTCTTAAAGGGATCTCGATCGCGATACCTGCGTTCACCACATGCCTTGTAATAGCAGGCTTTATGAAGGCTGTTCGTAAGCCGGCAACAGCTTGCCTATTAGGAAATGGCATATCGGCATTTTTGGTTGGTATAATAATAGCTTTGGATAGTATTTTTACTAAAATTATTTCAATTGATGACATAGGTGTGGTGGTGGCTTTGTCATCTTGGTTGGTCCTTATGTATGGTCTTTTTGAGACTGCCCGTTTTTTTATAAATAAAAAGTTGGTCCAAGAGCCAGAGAGGTTTGATAGAAAAAGGTTTTTTATTAGCGCTGGCGACTATTTTGTTATGAGTCTTTCCGGATTTATACAAAATGTGGTCGCCGTGGCAGTGGCTGGTATGCTCTTAAGTAGCCACGAACTTGGACTGTTCAAAGCGGCAGAAAGAACTGCATTTTTAATAAATTTCATCCTGGTAGTTTTGAATGCTATCCTCCCTCCACGCTTTGCTAGTCTATATAGAGAAAAAAAGCTTGAAGAGCTATCTGATTTAGCAAAGAAAGGAGCTTGCTTGGGCTTCCTTTTGGCTTTGCCTATGCTACTGATTTGCTTTGTAGTACCAGCGTCCGTATTGACCATTTTGGGTGGTGAATTCACTGATGCCGAAAATTTACTTCGTGTTATTGCATTGGGCCAATTGATAAATGTTTCGACTGGATCAGTCGGTTTTTTGTTAAACATGACCGGGCACGAGAGACTGATGAGGAATTTATCGTTAATATCAAGTGCATTAGGTATAGTATTTCTATATTTATTTATCAATATTATGGGCGTAAGCGGGGCCGCTTATGCTTTGTTTTTAACACTCGTTATGCAGAATGTTGCCGCACTTTTCTTTGTTAAAATGAAGCTGGGCTTTTGGGTTCTTCCAATGTATAGACGTAGTCATTAGTTAGAGATAAACACATGGTAGAGGGAAGGATTCGACCGAACAAGATGAGTAAAATAACTGAACGAAGGATAAGTTGCTGTATTCATACTATATCGTGAACTCTGCATCGAAGAACGGGCTACGATTTAGGCCTTTCTTGCACATAGCCTAGGTATATCTGAAAAGCCGAGTATTTTAACTTAATCATTTCTGTTATTATAGAGGGGGCATGGTAAAATGCTTCGAACTCTACCATCATAACTGTGATATGGTTAAGTACACTACCTCTCTCCTAATCAATAGGTCTCCCTCCCGTAACGGTTTAAGCTTTGGAAACCGTCTACTGAATGGTTTTGGCAGTGGCGAAACGATGCTACCTTCGAGGCTATCCTGACAGTCTACATATCAAGCTTCGGGAAGATGGTGTGAAGGATCTTGATTCTTGGGTTGTCGCTGCCACGTCGATTCGAACTACGCGGGCTGATCGTGGCGGCAGTAAAGGGGGAACGAGTGGACCCATTGACCATGGGGTCGGGGCCACCGAGGTGACCTGATCACCAAGTTTTACATGTTTTGCGATCGGAATGGCTGGCCACTAACTTTAACCGTGTCTGCGTGGCAAGGTTCAGATAACTGTCAATGTTCTTCCTTTTGGAGTAGTCCGACTGTGTAAGGCCACATCATGGCGGATAAAAACTACGGAAGTGGTTTCTTCCGCCGAGACTGCGATCGTCACCGGATGAAGCCGATCATCACTAAACGCAAGAGATATCTAAAAACCCGGCCGTTGGTTTCCCAAGGTATTCGAAAAGCCGTTCTAACGTGAAAGGAACGTTATCGAGCGCTGTATTATTGTTATAAAAAAACTACTCCTTAATTGTAGGCACTTTGATAGGCGCTCCAGCATTTTCAAGGCCATGATATGCCCAGCCTGCATAGACCGTTGTCTGCATGCAGACATACAGTCAAAACCTAACTTTGCCGCAAATTCTGAGTGCAACACCTGGCTGAACTGCTCAGGTGTTGCACCCATGTCATATTTTGAACTTTGTATCGAAAACGGGCGACGATCCAAGTCTGCCTCGCGCATGGCTTGAGCACCAGATAGCGTGGCGGCTCTTCTCGAGCGGTCTCCGGCGACTATCAATCGAGAGATAGGTCGTAATGGGGGCGGCCGATGGCAGATACCGTGTGCCACACGCACGATAAAGCCTCAGTATCTCTGCGCAGCCTGCTTTCCAAGGCGACACTTCTTTCTTAAGAGACCTCGGCTCGCTGTGAGTTCTGAATTCACAGAATAACTGAAGCACTTAGGACCACGATGTAGAGGCGGGAGGGCAGCGCAGGTACTCTTCCCGGCTCACCGATTAAAGTGAAGCAGAGCATGGGATACCGACAGCTAACCCAAACCCAACGATACCAGATATGTGCCCGTCATGACCTGGCCATGAGCCGCCGTCAAATCGCCAGAGAGCTTGGCAACCAACCAGTACGATCCGCCGTGAGCTGCGCAGCAACGCTGCCACTGGTGGCTACGATCCCGAGCAGGCGCAGTCCCGCAGTGATCATCAGCGACGCGCTGCTTGGGAGTGGACGAAGCGCTTACTCAGTTTGCTCACCGCCGTCGCCGGCTGGCGCGGGAGGAATGAATGGAGCCCGCAGCAGGTCAGCGGTTTCATTGAGCACTTGTCTGGTGTAGACGTCGGTCACCCGAGGATCTAGGCCTTGATCTGGGATAGTAGGGCTCGGGGTGGCGATCTCTGTCAGGATCTCCGCCAGACCAAGCGAAGCAGCCAGCACCGTGCTCAGGCAAAGAGCGCAGGGCCCAGCAAGATTCCCTACCGCGAGGGCATCAAGCATCGCCCCCCGGAGGCCAATTACAGGCGCTTCATTGGGTACTCTACCGCGGACTATGCAGGTCACAGAGAGAGTGACGCCGTGGTTCAGGGGCGCCTACAATCTGGCACGGTGACCCGGGTTGATCGACGTAGCAGCTATTTGCTGGCGGCACGATTGCCCAATATCTCAGCAGAGCTGAAGCAAAAAGGCATGATCCGCCTGTGAAAAGCCTCGCCGGGATGCTGTCCAGACCATCACGCTGTGCTCTGGGTCAGAGTTCGCGGATCATGAGACAGTGGCCTATGTGTTTAGTCCCGGAGTGTAATGGTCCATGGTACGAACCATTGATCTTGCCCACCAACAGTGGACACCCCGTTAAGGCAGTACACTGAACGAGGTGACCCCATGGCAAGGCAAGCAACGTCGATGAAGAAGACTCGCACCCGTTACTCCCAGGTCTACAAGGACGAGGCCTTGGCACTCGCTGACCGTGTTGGTGCCAGTGCCGCCGCCCGCGAGCTGGGTCTTCAACCCAGCGAGCTCTACCAATGGCGAGCCAAGGCTCAGCAGCAGCAGAGTGCCTCGGCTCGCGAGCAGGCCTTGGCGGAAGAGAACGCGAGGCTCAAGCGTCAGCTGGCTGAGAAGTCGGAAGAGCTTGAAATCGCGAAAAAACCGCGGTGTACTTCGCGAAAAGCCTGAAGTGAAGTACGCCTTCATCGAGCAGCATCGTCAGGCTTTCAGCATTCAACGGATGTGTGCGTTTCTCGGTGTCGCCCGCAGCGGCTACTACGCCTGGCGACTGCGGGTAGGTGTACCCTCTCCTCGCCGCCGCCGGCAAGCGCTCACCGATCAGCGCGTGGCTCAGGCCTTCGAGCAAGGCAAGGGGCGCTCAGGCGCCCCCAGGCTGACCCATGACCTGAACGATGCTGGCGTAGCCATCTGCCTCAATACCGTGGCTGCCAGCCTCTGTCGGCAAAACTTGCGGGCGAAAGCCGCGCGTAAGTTCAAGGCCACGACGAACTCACGGCATGGCCTGCCCGTCGCACCGAATCTGCTGGAGCAGGACTTCAGTGCTACGGCGCCGAACCAGAAATGGGTCGGCGACATCACTTACCTGGCGACTGGTGAGGGCTGGCTCTACCTGGCGGTGCTGATTGACCTGTATTCACGCAAGGTGATCGGCTGGGCGATGAGCGAGCGCATGACCGCTGACCTGGTCGGCGACGCGCTTCAGATGGCGCTGTGGAGCCGCAAGATGCCCAAGAGCGTCATCGTGCATAGCGACCGTGGTAGCCAGTATTGTTCGTCCCTGTACCAGTCGTTGCTGACCCGGCACGACCTCCGGTGCAGCATGAGTGCCAAGGGCAACTGTTACGACAATGCCTGCGCCGAGAGCTTCTTTCACAGTCTCAAGGTCGAGGCCATTCACGGCGAGCGACTCACGACCCGAGAAACCATGCGACGGCAGGTGTTCGAGTACATTGAGTTGGACTACAACCGGCAACGCCGTCACAGCACGATCGGGATGATCAGCCCAGAGGCCTTCGAGGCTCGAATGATCGCTTAGACCGGTGTGCACCAGTGCTGGGTAAGATCATTACTAGTCTAACGCCAGTAAGAATTGGATAAAGCCGCGATCTTCTGAATACTATGTAAAAGGTAAATGGTTGGGGGGGAAGCTATAATGTTTTCCGTAAAACTCGACATGTACCCATAAAATATTTGCTTTAGTTTGATATTGATTTGTTATAGTGGAATAATATGGAAAAAATATTTATTGTAGGAAGACATCGATCTGGAACGACAATGGTGTCTAATCTATTAGTTGAAAATGGTATCGCATATTCACCAGTACATGAAGAGCATAAGGGTGTTCACGAGAGTGCTTTTTTTAGCCACGTAGTGCCTTACTTTAATGGTTTCAAGAGTAATGAAGATAGATTGACCTTACACTATTCCTTTCAGAAATCAGATTACTTTAGATTGCTAGGTATTGGTGCAAAAAAACTTCCTCACAGTGAAAATAAATACCAGTATTTTTGTACTATAATGTCACAAGCAGCAGAAAAAAATGGCTACATTGCATGGTTGGAAAAAACACCAGCTCATAGTTTATTCGTTAGGGAGTTGTATGAAAATATAGAAGGAGTAAAAATTGTATGGGTGAAAAGAAACTTATATGATGTAATCAAATCCAATGTATATGCATTCGGCTGCCCTAGTAAAATAAGGTTTTGGTTTAAGCATGCGGTTATTTCGGGATGCTACGACAGAATACTGTATTCATTTCGGGAAAAAATGTATTGTGTAAGTTACGAAAAGTTTGTAGCTAATCCTAAACTTGAACTTTCCCTGTTGTCTGATCATCTTGTAGGTGGTAGACAAGTGACGATTGAGAAGTCTGGCTATTCAAAGAATTCTTCTTATGGAAAATTAAAAAGAGGAGAAAGTGATAAACTAAGAGATAAGATATATTTCAATATTTCCAGAGTATTATACTTTCTGATTTTTTATACTCCAGCTAACGTGATTGTGTTTGCAATTCATTGTAGGATGAAGCTTCGTACTAAGCTGCCATCTTGGTTCTATAAAGTATATTCTTAATTTGCTTAATTGAATCGTTGGCCGGAACCCGATCGAATCATTAAAGTTAAGTAACTATATCCTTTAAGGTTTTCTGCATAAAATAATTAGGGCGCTACAATTCAGCTAGCAAACAGCCTCAAATATCAAGAAAGTATCAGCTCCCCGGTCTCAAACTATAAGCACAACACAATCGGCGTGTCGGAGCTGTCGGAGCTCCAGGCTCTGACTTCTTGAGAATCTCTGCGCCCAGCTCCAAAGGAGTCTTCTCTTTTAACGTTGAGTGAGCCTGCGGTCTCATCGGGCTCTGATCTTACCCAGCATTGGTGGATACCTCCTGAGCGATCTGGGCTTCGAAGGCCTCAATACGGATCCTCCTAATCGCACCGTGCGGGCGCTGCCGGTTGTAGTCCATCTCGGTATATTCGAATATTTGCTGCAGCATGGCATTCCGGGTCGCGAATCGCTCACGACGGACCGCCTCCACCTTGAGGCTGTGGAAGAAGCTCTCGGCACAGGCATTGTCGTAGCAGTTGCCTTTGGCACTTATTGAAATGACCCGTCCAGAGCTGCACAGGGGATCGTGCAGCCATCAGGAGGACAAAATCTGTGACGAAAACCTATCAAGCCATGGACCGCGAAGTGCGCGCTCGCCGTGGTCATGGACATCTTCAAGGGCAAGACCGGAGCAGCTGAAGTGGCGCGACTGTACGATCTCACCGTCTCCGAGCTCTAGTGCTGAATCGATGAAGTCCAGCGCAGCATGAAAAACGGGTTTAGGGCTCGCCCGAAGGACGTCCGCGTGCAGTACGAATTTGAATTGCGGGAGACGAAGGAGGCGCTGGACGAGGCCCACCTGCAGATTTATGCGCTGAAAAAGTTTCGCCGCCTGCTCGACGAAGACGAAAACTCGTAAGGTCGCTGCAGGCGAAAATGGCCCGGCAGGGTCACTTGGTTTCGCTCGTCAAACTCTGTCAGTGGCTGGGGCTTCCCCAGCGGACGTTGTACTACCGTTCTAGGCCGTGGCGGCGCGCCATCAATACCGATCTGGCAGCGCACGTGAAGCTGGTCCTAGAACGGTTCCCTACCTCTATGGCTATCGTCGGCTGGCGTGCGTCCTGAGGAAGAACCGCAAGCCCATTCAGCGCATCCGTTCAGCTCAAAGGTTGGCAAGTGCGCAGGCGGCGGCAGAGCTTCTGCCTCCGTGCAAGAAGTCTGCCATCCGTTGCCTCGAGGCCTGATGAGCGCTAGGCGACAGACCTAACTCATATGTGGTGCGGTAAGGATCGGCGGACCAGCTAGGCGGTCATCATTGACTGCTGAAGTGATCCCCTCCAGAGCTGCACAGGGTATAGTGCAGCCATCAGGAGGACAAGATGAGCGACGACAATCAAATCAAGCGATGGACTGCCAAGCGCAAGGCTGCCGTGGTCATGGACATCTTCAAGGGCAAGACTACGGCCGCTGAAGTGGCTCGCCAATACGATCTCATCGTCTCTGAGCTCGGGGGCTGGATCGATGAAGCCCCGCGCAGTATGGAGAACGGGTTCAAAGCCGGCCCCAAGGACATCCGCGAGCAGTACGAGTCTGAGCTCCGTGAGACCAAGGAGGCACTTGGCGAGGCTCATCTGCATGTCTAAGCACTAAAAAATTCAAGCGCCTGCTCGACGGGGACGAGAACTCGTAAGGTCGCTGCAGGCGCAAATGGCGGAGGAAAGCGATGTGGTGTCGCTCGTCAAGCTCTGTCGATGGCTGGGATTCCCCGGCGAAGCCTGTATTACCGGCCCAGTCGCGGCAGCGTGTGATCAATGGAGACTTGGCGGCGTGGGTGAAACTGGCTTTGGAGCTATGGCTATCGCCGACTGGCGTGTGTCCTGGGGGAGAACCGCAAGCCGATTCAGCGCATCCTGCAGCTCAAAGGCTGGCAGGTGTGCAAACGGCCTCAGGGCTTCCGCCCACGTGCCAAGAGTCTGCCATCCGTCGCCTCGAGGCCTAATGAACGATGGGCGACCGATCTCACCCATGTGTGGTGTGGAAAGGATCGGCGAGCCAGCCTGGCGGCGATCATCGACTGCTGCACACGAGAGATCCTCGGCTGGCGATTATCTGACAATGGCAGCAGCAAGACCGCGGAGGCCGCGCTGGAGGAAGCCCTGATCTATCGGCTGGGAGCGCTTGGACCTGTTCAGCAACCGTTGGCCATTCGGTCAGATAACGGGCTCGTTTTCAGTAGTTGCCACTACACGGGCATGGTGAAGGTTTATGGCCTGATTCAGGAGTTCACGAGCTATATACACCGGAACAGAACGGGCTTGTGGAGCGTTTCTTCCAGTCTTTGATGGAGGAGTATCTGCCTCCATCGCTTTGAATCGCCTGGTAAGGCGAGAGACGCCATCAATAACTGGAATAGATACCATAGCGAAGAGGGGCCACTTCAAGTCTCCGGGCTACGTGGCCCCCCGTTCACCCCGACATTAGCCGCGTAAGGTGTGCAGAAACCAAAGGAGCTTTACATTTGTCTAGGAGATCAGTACTTGCACAACAGATAGTTCACTGGATAGAAGAGTAGTGTTAAAGAGAAATTTATATTATCAGCGTGGCCTTAAAACCTGCTGAACTGGTGTCAATGCCCGCTTGAGGGGCCGCATTCAGAGGCAGTATCCGAGGAAGGTGCTGACAGCTCTCCGTATGTAATGGACGATGGCACCGATCGAGTGACCTTCACGCATCAGCATGTTGGACGCTCTCCTGCTTTGAGGTGGTGGCAGTATAAAGTCATAGCGATAGCGTACCTGGGCGGCATAGGTGTTTAGTCCCGGAGTGTAATGATCCATGAGTTCGCCGAGTTCGCCGAGTTCGATTGGGATGATCTATGCAGCAGCTTTTTTGGCTTAGATGATCTTCCAGATGGGTATCCATATTAGTTTGACAAATTCGGTATCCTGCGTTCGGATGTTCCTTATACTAATAACAAAGTTGATCGGTTATACAGTAAAAGTTCCTGTTGATATAAACCTTGTAATATTTTTAATTTCTTTTGTGTATAGTTTTCAAGGTATTGAGTTTTTGTATGTTAATAAAAGATACTATGCCGCTGTCTAGGCCAAAAAATTATGTGCGCTTCGTTAGATGGAGTATAACACTAATTGCGTTGTTTTTTATTACAGTTCAAGTTAAGCCTAAAGATCCAAGTTCTGCAACTGTGTTAAACATTTATGTTATATCTGTAAGCTCTTTAATTGTTGTTAGTTTAGGAAGCAAAATAAAAAACAGAAATTTTCCGTCGCTTATATTTTGTGTAATTATTCTGCTTCTCGCCTTTTTATTCCATCTCGAATATAAGATAGTACTGGCATTGTTTTATTGTGTGACGCTCTATTTTATTATTCAAGAAGTTAGAGTAGATATTTTTTTTAGTGTAGTAAAAATATTGCTGGTCGTTAACTGTCTAGTGGTTGTTGTTCAATGGTGTCTATATAACTATGGAATAACTGTAGATTTTAATACTTTGATATTTCCATTTACAGAAGGGTCAATCTATGAATATTCGTGGGGAGGGGTTAGGTTTTCAGGGCTTCAAGCAGAACCTGGTTCTGTTGGAAATATTATAGCAATTTTGGTTATACTCTTGTTGCCATGTATGAAAATAGGTAAGATTAGCAACAAAGAAGCTTTTTTCTATGCTAGTATTTCTATTTTAGCTGGCCTTGGCAGTAGGTCGCTTGCATCAATATTTCTGGTTGTTGTTTCAATAATACCTCATGTTGTTATTTTTATCTCAATGAAGAATAGTTTAAATCGATTTTTTGGGCTATGCTCTCTCCTTTTTTTGTTTATACTTGGTCTCTCTCTGTATGTATCGGCGAACCCTTATGAAATGTCTGTTATTTCCTATTATATTGATAGATTAATGGGGGCCGGGGATTATACTGATGACAGTTTAATCTATAAGTTAGAAAATTTTTATTATATTGCTGAGAAAAGCACCGACGATCTTCTTCTAGGGAATGGGTTTTCGAGTATCGAATGCGAAGCTTGTGGTCACGTGCGTGGAAATGGTTCATTGTTTCATGCTTTCTTTTACCTTGGTCTTTTAGGCGCCGCACTTTTCTTACCTCTTGCCAAGATGATTCTTAAGAAACCTATATTGTTTTTCCCGATAATAGTTGTTTCGGCTTCTAGATTTAATATATTAACCCCTCTCTTTTGGATTGTTTTTTGGTTTTTTGTGATAAATCCAGTTAGGGAAATAAAAATCGGAGCTAGAGTTCATAAGTTCTATTTGTCTAAAGAGAAGCCTTCGTAATGAAAGCAATTCATTACCATTCGATTTCCGAGATATGACACAGAGAGATATGACACAGAGAAATAAGTGTATGTATCACCATTTACGTCAGCGTTGTTGCCAATCCTAATTTTCGATAACAACCGTAGTACTTTTGATCACGAGGTTGAGGTGGAAGGGGCTGCGCCGCAACCTTCTCGGCTATGAAGCAGAGCATTGGGTACTGACATCCAGCTCAAACCCAACCATATCAGCTATATACCAGTCACGACTTAAGCATAAGCAGCCCTAATCATTAGTCCTGGTGTATATTGAGCAGTGGTACGAACAATTGTCCGACAATGACCCGTCTCAAGAACTTCAAGAACGCGCCAAGACCATGCACTCCATCCGAGAAGACTTATTGCGATCGGCAACTAGGGACGTGGAGCTGAACCGCCGGTACAACCTCAATTCCAAAACTGTTCGCAAGTGGGGAGGTCGGAGGTCCGTAGAAGACGATCGCATTGGCCCTAAGCAGCCAAGCTGAGGAGGCCGTGGCGTTTACCTTTCGCTGAAGCACCTGGCTCGCCCACGAAGACGGTCTCTTTGTTCGCCCGTGTTTTATCCCTCACCTGAAACGTTCAAGCCTGCATCAGCTGTATCGGCGCTAGTTGTTTAGTCCCGGAGTGTAATGGTCCATGGTACGAACCATTGTCCGAGGAGGATCCATGGCTCAAGTACTTCGCCAACGCGCTAAGACCACGCACGCCACCCGAAAAGACATACAGCGATCGTCAGCTTCGGTCGCGGAGCTGAGCCGCCGTTCCCAGCTTAACCCCACAACAGTGCGTAAGTGGCGGCGTCGCAGTTCCGTGAAGGATGAGCGCATGGGGCGCTCTACCTCCTTGTCGGACCTTGAAGAGGCCGCGGCGATCACCTTTCGGCGCACTACTTGGCTCGCCCTGGATAACTGCCTCTTTGTACTCCAGCGCTTTATCCCTCATCTGACGCGGTCGAGGCTGCATCGGCTGTATGTGCGCCACGGCATCAGCCAGCTACCTCGCCAGACCGATGAGGCGACGACCAAGCCGTCATTCAAGCACTACCCGATCGGCTACCTGCATATGGACATCTGTGAGGTCCGCACCGGGGAGGGCGAGGCGTATCTGTTCGTGGCCGTCGATCGCACCTCCAAGTTTGTGCATGCCCGGCTCTATCGCAAGGCACAGCGGGAGCAGGCGGCTGAGTTCTTTCAAGACACGCTGCAAGCCGTATCGGGTGCACACCGTGCTGACAGATAATGGCTCGCAGTTTGCCAAGCGCCCAGGGACGGAATCCGACAAGCCGCATCGGTTTGATGTGGTCTGCCATCGGCATGGCATCGAGCATCGCCTGACACACCCCTTCAATCCATGGACCAACGCGCAGGTGGAACGGATGAATCGCACCATCAAAGAAGCGACCATTCGCAGCTTTCATTACGCCACTTTGGGCGAGCTGAGTAACCATCTAAAAGACTATCTCTGGGCGTATAACAGTGCTCGCCCGCTTCGAGCGCTCAAAGGAATAACACCCATTGGGTTAATTCTCGACTGCTGGCAGGATAACTCCGAGAGATTTCATGAAGACTCTGTCCACTACTTCCCGGGACTATACACCTAGCGCTCAATTAATCCAGTAGCAGGGATTAAGGGTTCTTTAAAAATAAAATCTCTTACAAATTTTTGCTATTTTAATGTTACTATTTTAGTGAGGCCAAGTGGAAATAATAGCTTTCTATACTTCAAAAACATTTAAAACTGGCAGTCATAGGCGATACAAGCGAGCTTTAGAGGCGCTATCTCTACGGCATAATGTTACTTTGTTCTATAAAGGTGACGTTTCTTCCAATTTCAACTTGAAGAACGGTTGCAAAAAGAAGATAACGTGGTTCGGTGTCGCTAAAACATTGTCCGAGAAGATTCTAACCAAGAAAGATGTAAGTTTTTTCGGTTTTGGATTAGAGCCCTGTTTTTACGGTTGTATATGGGCTCTTCTCTTCAAACGGCGGGCAATATCATTCATCCGTGGCTATGAACTAGCTGATGCTCGAGAATCGCAGAATTTATTAAGTAATCTGAGATTGATTAAGGTTGTCTTTTATGAATATTCAATAATTTTATTAAGTAAGAAAATTGTTTATCAGACCGCTTCTCACTTAGATTATATTCTCGAAAATTACAAGCTGGCAAGGTCTGTTTTAATCAGAAAGGCTATCGTTTTACCAAATGATCTTCCGCCATCGTTGCCTAAAGAAAGTTGGGGGCATGAAGTTTGCGAAAGAAAAAAGAATGTTGTTTTTGTGGGGAGTCTCATACCTAGGAAAAACGTAGATATGCTGATTCAAGCTTTCTTGGAGTGTAATGAGTTATATGATAGCTTAGACATTATAGGCGACGGTCCCTTAAATAATAGTTTGAAAAAAAAATATGCAGAAGAATCAAAAGTAAACTTTATTGGGCAGACCAAAAAGGCTCAATGTTTTATTAGACAAGCATACTTAGTGGTAGTGCCCTCAAATCGAGACCCTTATCCAAATGTAGCATTGGAAGCCATCTCAGAAAGTACGGTAATAATCGGCAATAATGTTCCTGGAGTTAGAGACATATTGCTTTACAATGACTTGCTTTTTTCGGATAAAAAAACCTTGGTCGAGAAGCTGACTATGATCTCGAATTCTCTGGAATACCATAGTAAGCTGAAGGATAGAGTAGTAAAGAGAAAGGACGATCTATCTTTTGATTGGGATGCAGAAGTTTCAAAAATCATAGAGAACTGTTCATGAAGAGAATAGTTTATTACATTGTACCGGAAATGACTATTGGAGGTGTTGAAAGTGGCTTGTCAGATAATATTGGGGATTTAAAAGAGTTTTTTGATATCCGCGTTCTTTATGTTAAAAGAAGAGGGGTGATTAATGTTGGTCAAGAAAGTGTTTGGAAAATGCTTTTTTCTAAAGACAAACCAGATCTGGTTATCACATCGCTGTGGTGGGCACATTTGCTCGGGTTTTATTTTAAATCACGCGGAGTAAAGTGGGTATGCTTTATTCATAGTACACGCTACAAAACGTTCCCAACTAAGATTATATCAAAACTATCTTTTAAATTTTCAGATTTTTTATGGGCAGACTCCATCTCCACACGTGATTTTATAGTAAAAGAAACACTGCGTAACGATGTTGGCATTATACCTTTCAATAGAAAATCTTGGAAAAGGGATTTAGAGCTTCAACCACGATTATTCGATGGAATCTATGTAGGAAGAAATAGCACAGAGAAAAGATTAGACATTTTAACTAACTTAGTGCGTCAGATTATAGAGCTAAAGCCTGACTTTTCTTTCACTTTTATATTGTCAGGGCAGGATGTTAATAAACATGTCGATAATCTTGTTGCGTCTTTTCCTTTAAATATTTCGGTCAAGTATAATCTCCCTAAAAATGAAGTTATAAGGAACTTAGAAAAGCATAGTTTTTTTTTCCTGACGTCAGATTTTGAAGGTATGTCAATGGCAACGATAGAAGCAATAAGGGCTGGATGTGTTCCTGTCGTAAGAGTGGTCGGTGAGATGAATAACTACTTAGATAAAAAAATAAGCTGTATTAGTATTGATGATATAAAAGACCACAGGCTGAAAGATGTAGCTCGCCGAGTAGTCTCGATCCGTCACAATGAATCAGTAAAAGTTGAGATGAATAGAGCTGCAAATGAAGCATTAGATGATTTGGGTGACTACGTTGAAAACATGGTCGAGCAAGTTTCGTTTATCGTTAACAGCCAGAAGTTGTAAATTATTCTATGCTTAGATCGGCACTTTTAATCGGCGGATGCGAACGTAGTGGGACTACGATGCTTGCTGATTTTATTTCGAAAACTGAAGATGTGGTGGTTACTCCAGAATCACATTTCTTCATCAATATCTATGAGCAATATGGGATAGGTCCGTGGGACTTCAATACGAAAAAAGATGTTGTTGCATATTTGTCTAATGATTTTAGATTTAGCTTGTGGGGCATCGATATTGTCAAGTTGGCTGAACAAAAACCAGTCAACTCATTGCAAGATATTATTACCGTTTGTGTGAATGAGTACTCGGTTAAAACGGTAGGAAAAGAATGTAGTCTGTGGCTTGACCATACACCGCACAATATTCGAAAACTATCGTATTGGGAAAACATAGCAACTGGTAACTTTGAACTTGCAGCTATCCACATCGTTCGCGACGGTAGGGGAGTATATAATTCTGTAAGAAAATTGGACTGGGGACCTAACCTAGCTTCTACGACTGCATTGTGGTGGGAAAATAATGTTCTTTTGTCCGCGATGTCGCTTTCTCGTTCTTCCGTAAAGACGATGGAAATACGATATGAGGATTTTTTGATAAACCCAGAACATGTATTAAAGTCAGTATGTGAGAAGTTTTCTATCTGTTATACTAAGGAGATGATCTTTGGTGGAGGTTTCAAAAAGCCTAGCTATACTCTTCATCAACATGAGTTAGTAGGGAAAAAGGCTTCGAGTGAAAGGTCCTATAATTGGAAGAGTGAGTTGTCAAAAGATCAGGTAGATGTATTTGAACGTTGCGCTGGCGATGTGCTTATTGCTTTAGGCTATAAGTTATCTAAGTACTCTAAGCGCCGAAGATACAATCCTATTTTTTTAAGTGCGGACTTGTTCTGGGATGCAATATTGAGAAAAGTAAAGTGGAGTTACAACCTTAGGCGTAGAAAGCGATCATAAGGGGTATATCGCAAGGTAGAACTGAGTTTTTCATATTAATCATGGCTGCTAGCTAAAGAATGTGTTATCTGGGGTTAAGAGAAACCATGGAATTAGTGAACGCGTTCCTCAAGGACTTTTTCGGCCTAAGAAAAAAATGATTTCCGATTTTTGATTGCGAAAAAATTCCAACTTGTCTTTTTTTCTACAATTGTCATATTAGGTCTGAGCGTGGCCCAGAACAGTGGATAACCCGTTAAGGAAGCACACTTAACGATGTGATCCATGGCAAGGCAAGCAACGCCGATCAAGAAAAACGTCACCTGTTACACGGAGCCTGTCAACATAATTGACACATGAAATGACTGTGGCTCTTTAAAACCCCGAGGTCTGCGGCACCGGGCCCCTCTCGGGATTCAGCTGCACTACCTCTGGCAGGCTGAGTTCCTGGATGGCAGCCGACCAGCGCTCCGGATGACGTTGCTTCACCGACTCGAAGACCTCCCGGCGCTGGGCCAGAATGCCTTTGGCCTGGCCGTTATAACGCTGGCCGGGGGTGACGTAGCGAAGGGCGCTGTGCCGGTGCTCATGGTTATACCGCTCGGTAAACTGCTGGACTCAGTCCTTGGCATCGACCAAGCTCTCGAAGCCGTCGACGGGGAAGCCCGGTTGGTACTTCAACGTACTGAAGGCCGACTCGGCGAAGGCGTTATTGTTACTGACCCTTGGCCGGCTATACGATGGAGTGATGCCCAAGTCATACAGCTTCTTCGGAAAAGTCGAGGCCTTCATCGGGCCGCCGTTATCTGAATGCAAGATCAAGGGCTTATGACAATCCGTCAGGTGCTCTCGCCAGCAGACCTTCTGGATCAGCTCAGCGGCCAGCTTACCGGCCTCCGTCTCATAAACCTCGTGCCCAACGATCTTACGGCTAAAGACATCCATGATCAGGTATAGATACCACCAGGTGCCGCGAGCCGGCCCGGGAAGCCACGAAATATCCCAGCACCACAGGCGGTTTGGCTCCGTGACTTGATGCGTGTTCGGCGAGCGCTTGCGCTGCGGGGTCTGCTGGCGGCTCCGGCGATGCTGCTGGCCGGCTTCATGAAGCACTCGGTACATCGTCGATTCAGAGGCCTGGTAGCAGCCCTTGTCCGCCTGATCGGCCATGATGAAGGCCGAAGGGCGGCTCCGGTACAACGCCACGACCGCTTCTCGCTCCTCGGGAGACAGCTTGTTGGCCGCCTCCGGACAGTCGGTATCGGGGCGGCAATCCGCCGTCACTTTGACTTCGGCGACCCAGAGGTAGTAGGTCCGCACGTTGCCCCCATCACCTGACAGGCCTTGGCCAGCCGAGCACCGTCACGCTGGTCGTCTTGCACCAGAGTCACGATACCTTGGCGATCCGGGAGGCTGGCCAGTCGTCCTCGTCGTTGGTTGTGCCCCAGATCGCCTCTGCTTTTTTGACAGCGTCAGTAGTGCCGCCATCTCGGTGAGTACCTTGTCCTTGCGACGAAGCTCCCGCTCCAACTTGAGGAGCCGCTTCTGTTCTTCCTTGTGCGGCTGGCGCTGCTGCTTGGACTTCTCCGCTGCATCCGTGTTGGCGTTCATGCAGGCATGCCGACAGGCCTCCACCTGTTCGGGGTAGAGCCCGCGCTCACGGCAGTAGGCGCTGACTTCGGCCTCGTTCATCGGGGGTGTTTCCAGAACGCTCTGGAACTTCTCCTGGCTGGTCCACTGGTCGGGCTGGGTGGAACGTGATGGCAAAACCTGTCCTCGTGCTCTGCCCTGTTTCCACCAATTGTAGAGGGTTGTCGCTGTGATGCCTTCCTGCTCGGCCAGTTCCGGGATGTTCATGCTCATGGATGGCGCCATCTTCTTGAGGATGACTTCCTTACGCTCTGCGGGGAAACGCACTTTGTTCACCTCTCAATCCGTTTAGGTTACAACAACGTTGCCGCATAGGGAGGCTCCGTCATCAACGAATCGACGGTGTTGCACTCAGAAGCTGCATCCGCCCGGTTTATGTACACGGTCTGTTTTGTATGGAGAATTTATGAAGGTCGGTTTTATAGCTAATAGTGGCTGGTATTTAAGTAATTTTAGGGACTCTACGATCGAAAGGCTTTCAAAGCGCTATAACGTGGTCTGTTTCTATCCCTTCGAAAACAAAGAACAAAAAGTAGAAAGTCTGAGTGCTAAGAAGTGTAATATTTACTTAAATCCGACAAGTGTCAATTTAGTTAAGGAGTTTTTTTCTCTCATATCGATTTTTTTAAATATTATGACAAACAGACCGAAGATTCTATTTTCATTCAACCCAAAGACAAATCTCTACGCGCTGATATCCTGTTATTTGCTTCGAATACCGTGCGTCCCTAATGTTTCTGGCGTAGGCGATGCTTCTAATCTAGGGGGTATTGCAGGTAAATTGTATAGAGTTTTATCTAAGTTTTTTTATCGTCGCTCACACTTTATTTTTTTTCAAAATTTCGATGACTTGGACAAGTTTGTTGCACTGGGATGGGCGGATCCTGAAAATTCTTGCGTTATACCTGGTTCTGGTGTCGACTTGAAGAGATTCCGGCCAAGGAAGCGCGATGGGTATGTTACTTTTCTTATGGCGTCCCGCCTTATTAAGCCTAAAGGAGTTGTTGAATACGTAGAGGCTTCTAGGAATATTCTCGAGAGTTATAATCAGATCAAATTTTACCTGGCAGGGATCCACGATAAGTCTTTGAGATCAGTTGACACGAAGTTTATTGAAGGGCTAAGCGGCGATGGTGATGTCGAGTTTTTAGGCCATGTCGAGGATATGCCTCGTCTCTTGGACAATATTGATTGTGTAGTATTGCCATCTTACTACCCTGAAGGGACTCCACGATGTTTGCTTGAAGCTATTGGTGCCGGAAAAATTGTTATTACGACCAATACACCTGGTTGTCGTGACGTTGTGGTTGTTGGTGAAAATGGTTATCTAGTTGAACCAAGGTCTATCTCACAGTTGGAAGAAGCTATTCGTAAGGTGGTCTCGATGTCTCGTTCTCAAATTGAGGAAATGCAAGTTTTTTCAAGGTTGTTAGCAGAGTCAAACTTCGACGAAGAGGTTGTTATCCGGAGATATATAGAGGTTGTGGAAAAATTTACTAACACATGACTTTATGAGCTTGCTTACAAGGGCATTGAGACCGTCTGATTAACATTCCAGTTGATAAAGGAATTGGAAATCTGCTTTGACATTCCTACATCATATTAGTTGGTGATTGATGATAAGGTGCTGTCTTTGGGATGTGGAACTTGTACAGTTAAGTGCGTCATCTTTGCATCTGCAGGAGCGCTTCTTTCGGTCCTGTAAAATGACACCCCTCCAGAGCTGCACAAGCTATAGTGCAGCGATCAGGAGGACGCGATGAGCAATGAACCCATCGTCAAACGCTGGACCGCGAATCGCAAAGCCGACGTGGACATGGGCATCGTCAAGGGCAAGACCACCGTCGCTGAAGTGGCTCGCCCGCAACACCTCACCGTCTCCGAGGGATCGATGAGGCCTAGCGCAGCAAGGAAAGCGAGCTTAGGACTCGCCCGAAGGACTGAAGTGACCCCCTCCATAGCTGCACAGGGTATAGTGCAGTCATCAGGAGGACAGGATGAGCGACCACATCAGTCTCTGGGTTATGTGGCACCCCGAGCACACCTCGCATTAACTGGATAAGGTGTGCAGAAACCAGGGGGTCATTACAGCAAGACTGCGGAGGCGGGCTTGGAGGAAGCGCTGATCTATCGGCTCGGGGCGCTGGGGCGCGTGCAGCAGCCGTTGGCCCGTCGCTCTAATAACGGGCTTGTTTTTAGCAGTCGTCACTACACGGACACGGTGAAGGCCTATGGCCTAGCTTAGGAGTTCACAACGCAATATACACCAGAACAGATCGGACTCGTGGAGCGCTTCTTTTGGTCCTTGAAGGAGGAGTCCATCTGGCTCCATCACTTTGAATCGCAGGGTCAGGCGAGGGCCGTCATCAATCGCTGAATGAGGTACTACAAAGAAGAGCGGCCACACAAGTGTCTGGGCTACGTGGCACCCCGAGCACGCCCGACATTAGCCGCGTAAAACCAGAAGGGCATTACACGGACGCGTAAAGCGCGCACGCCCGGATCTGTCGGGGGGGGCGGGGTTAAGCAATCGGTTGACATTGACCTTGATATTCATGGTGAATGATTATGTATACGGATTAAATACTCTTGGTCTATAGATAAATATTCTAAATCTATTTTTTTAAAATCCGCGTATTGGTAGGGTGAATTTGTGAGTTATACCTATGAGCGTCGCCATTCAAGATGGTATGAGAAGTTTCTATTGGGTGTGCCTTTTCAAATTTTATTTGGGTTGCCTTTTGTGGTAATTTTTCCTTCTTTGGAAAGGTGGGGGTGGGGGTTTTGGAATAATCTTAGCGACAACCGTATTAATACCATGTGTGCGATAGCTTTGGCTTTCGTGATAATTATATTTTTCTTGCGTAGATTTACGAGGTTTCCTGGTGTGCGTGTCGCTGCTTATGTTGCTCCGACAGTAAGTTTAGCATTTCTCGTAATCGTTGCTATTTTGCTTTTTACGAGGGAGGCTTATACGCGCCAAGTGCTTTTTATGGGATACTTGGCGTGTCTTGTCTGGTTTTTTTCAGGTTACTTTATAGGACGACGTTATCGACAATTGAAGATTGGAGTCGTCCCGGTCGGTAATGCTTTAGACATGGAGTCGCACTCAAAAATAGAATTGAGACGTCTAAGTTCGCCAGAGCCCGACGGCGTACGCTACGATGCTATTGTTGCGGATTTAAGAAGCGATAACTTGGGTGCGAAGTGGGAAAGGTTCTTAGCTGAGTGCACACTCTGTAGAATTCCTGTATATCACGTAAGGCAAATACACGAATCAATGACCGGAAAGGTTAGGGTCGACCATCTTTCCGAAAATGAATTTGGTTCGTTGATGCCTTCTGCCATTTATTCAAATGTAAAGCGTGTCATTGATTTGATTGGTGCTTTATTGCTACTTCCTCTCTGTGTTCCTATTATGCTGGTCACGGCTGTATTGATCCGAAAAGAAAGTGAGGGGCCTGCCATTTTTCGACAGAAGAGGATGGGTTTTAGAGGGGAGGCATTCGAGGTTTATAAATTTCGTAGCATGTATGTGGGCAAGGCGGGAAAGGGATTTACTGACGGGGACGACGATCCACGCATAACGCGAGTAGGAAAAATCATTAGAAAGTACAGGATAGATGAGCTTCCCCAGCTTTTTAATGTAATTAAAGGCGAGATGAGTTTTATTGGCCCTCGTCCCGAGTCGATGGAATTATCGGAATGGTACGAAAAAGATGTACCTTTTTTTAGGTATCGACATGTTGTTCGACCAGGTATTTCAGGGTGGGCGCAAGTCGAGCAGGGGTATGCTGCAGAAGTTGAAGGTATGATTGAAAAACTTCAATATGACTTTTATTATATAAAGCATTTCTCCCTTTGGTTGGATGTCCTAGTTTTGTTCAAGACCGTGAAGACTGTGTTTACCGGTGACGGCGCAAGATAAAATTAATTTGGTCGATAATAAATGTTTCAAGAAAAAAATTGTGCTGTTGCTTTCTCCTCCAATATTACGCCGAAGTGGATGTATGTTTTTTGTCTTGGGCTGACGTTCATCTATGGGGGGTTACGCATATGGCTTCCTGATGTTGGCCAAAAGGCTGGAACAGTTATAGCTTTGCTGGCATTGTTTCTGATTCTATGGAAGGGGACGACGCTTCGAACCAGTATGGTATTCTGGTGTCTGCTAGGAGTCCTGATTGCACAACTGTTAAGCTGGGGGGCAGGGTACTATCACCATCCGGACTGGTTGCCAGATAACCCCGAACTGGATCGACTTGGTAAGTGGTTTTTGTTCGTAGGTGTCGCATTCTGGCTTGGTGGTATGCGTAAGAATGTGTGGACAATGTTGCTGCTGTCATTAATCGGCTTTATGGCAACTTGCTTTCTTTTTGAAGGTTCGATTGAACAGTGGTTGCATGGCTTGCAGGGTAAAAGAATTGACCTTGATATAAGGAATGCTCAACATACCGCCATGTTTTTTGGCGTGGCTGTTATTGGTTTGTTGTGCTTTTCTAAGCGTTGCTTTTCACTTGGCCGTTTATCAGTGTTGACGGTTCCTTTTTGGGTCACTTCATTCGCAGTTTGCCTGCTGGGTGTCTTCGTGACTCAGACTCGTGCAGTGTGGCTTTCGTTGACGGTTACCACGTTTCTCGCGATTCTTATATTTTTGATAGTCATCTTCAAGGGGGCTGTCTCCAGAAGTATAAAAAGGCAAGGAATCGTAGCACTTGTGTGTATTATTTCTTTACTTGCAACTGCAGGTGCTGTCTTCAACGATACTCTCGAAAGACGTCTTTCGGCCGAAAACTCGGTTATGGCGAATGCTTGGCAAGGCAACTGGGAAGAAGTGCCTTACAGTAGTATTGGTAACCGGCTCCACACGTGGCGGGCTGGCCTCGAGTGGTTTGCGGAACGTCCAATCGTCGGATGGGGAGGCGAGGGCCGAGGCTTGGTGATCGACCATACGGATTGGCTTCCTCAGGCGGTGAAGAACGAGTATGGACATCTCCACAACACGCTACTGGACTTCGTCGTGAGCTACGGCCTGCTGGGGTTGTCAGTCATTATTGTTCTTGTTATATGGACTGGGTTAGGAAGCTGGAAGGCCTGGCGAGCAGGCGTTATGCCGACGGAGGTTTTTGCGTTTGGCTGGGCATTTTTTGTCTACTACTTCATCGTCAGCCTATTTGAATCCTATAGCTTCTTCTGGACAGGGTCCTACATCCAAAATGTCGTGATGGGTGTGGTGGTCACCTTTATCTGGCGCTGGCAGTTGGAAACCGGTAATTCGGTTTTCTCATGTCGAAAGAAGCTGACTGCCTCATAGAGGCTCAGGACTTTTTGCTCTGTTCAATGTGCTGTAGCACGAAATTTTCATGTGCCTTGATATGGGTCTGGAAGTAATCGTGACCGCTGTATTCACTCCAGTCTGCAGAGGGGGTTCCGCTCAGTAACCTCTTAAGCTTTCGTTTCAGTTGTCGCTCAAGCCCTGGCGTGCCTCCAAGATCGTGCATGGAGTGCAGCGCCAGGGTTTTTTGTTTCTGAGCTTCCAAGCTAAGCGGAAAGCTGGCGATCTTGTCGTCTCGAGGTGTTGGTGCGTTGATTTGGGTTGGCCACACTCCCGCAGCGGCGTGGGCGGGTCCCCTCGGGAATCCGCGGGTGCTCTTCAAATGGTTGGCGTAGAGCAGGAGGTGGTCCGGTGCGTGTTCGCTTTGCTCGATGGCTGCCTGCAGGTGGCGGGTGCTGGCGATATGGTCGGCGTGAGGGTCGATGTCTGGATGGGGCGTGATGATGGTTGTTGGTTTGATTTTGTTCAGTAGCGCTGCGAGGTCGCTCTGGAGATTTTCCCCGGTATTTTGCGCTTGCCCGTCGGTGGGGAGAGAAAGTTTGTTCCACCGGCGATAGGCGTCTGGTGTGAGCGTCGGTGCCGAGTGTGAGGGTACGAGGGTGTTTGGCGTTTCATGCAGCGCTGCAAGGGTGTCGTTGAAGTAGCCTAGCATGATGAGTTGCTCTGCCGGCACACCGGCGAGCAGCGGGGTGGTGGCGCTATTCCAGGCGCGAATAAAGCCCTTTCGCTGTGAAGCCTCCTCGAGTGAATCATCGAGCCCTGGCCAATATTGCTTGTCGAGGCGTTTAAGGCGCTCGCCCGCGGTGATGGTGACGATCCAGGTGTTCTTGGGGTGCTGGCTGTAGACACCGAAGGCAGCGAGTTCGGCGTCATCAGGGTGGGGCGCGATGATAAGGATTGGTCCGTTCGCCAGGTCCGGATTGCGAAAGCCGATTAGGGTGGCGTCCGCCTCAAGCGTCAGATGTTTCAGCGTTAGCTGGAGTTGGTCGAGTGACTCTATGCCTGTGAGGTTGATCAAGCGCTTGCCGGTCTCATTGGGCTCGAGATACTGGGTAAAGCGTTCCGTAGGTTGGCTGTTGCTTCGGTCGATGATTGTGACTGCAGGCAACTTCCAGCGAGACGTTGCCCGGTAGCGTACCTCCAGCATCCAGGTGTTGGGTCGAACGTCGCCCGCGCTCAGTGCAGCGATGGCGGGGTCAGCCAACTGAATGATGCCATTGTGGTCGATGTTGGCCTTGCATTCCCAGTCGGGGGCAAGCGGCAAGTGGTGGTCACGCTGGATGGGCATAAAGGCGTTCCGAAGGGGCTTCTGTCAGTGCCATAAGTTGCGCGATAACGCCTTGCGGTTCAAATGCTTTGATCATCTTATCATCGACGATGACAGGGTCTTGAACAGCTTCCAGAAGCTTTTCAGCAAGGCCAGCATCGCTGGGCTCGGCCAGCAGCCTGCCTTGCGGGCCCGCCAACACCTCACTGATGCCGCCTGGTACCTTGCAGGCGACGCACTGGGTGCCGAGGGCCAGGGCTTCGACCAAGACGATACCGAGCCCCTCGAAGTTGGAGCTGAGCACCAGGGCGGTTGCGTCTTTCATCCAGGGGTAGGGGTTGTCCCGCTGGCCCAGAAAGTGGACCCGGGCGGCAAGACCGAGACCCAGCGTCATTTCTTCAAGGTGGCGACGTTCGGAGCCATCGCCAATGATGACCAAGTCGTGGTCTAGGCCTTGGTTCACCGCCAAGTAGTAGGCCTTGAGCAGCCGTTGCTGGTTCTTTATTGGAACGAGTCGTGCAACATGTACAAGGTAGGGGCGGGGGATGGCCGGTTCTGCCGTCTCTGTTGCCTTGCGGCGTATGGCTTCGATCGGTACCGCGTTGTAGAGAAGTTCACTCCTGCTGACTTTTACCCCTTGGCGATCCAGATAGTCGCCGACTTCCTGTTGCACGCCTCTGGAGACGTGAAGTAGCTGCTTGCCCTGGTACATGGTTCTCGTTAGCCAGCGGCCTTTTGCGGTATTCGGAAATCGCCCTGTCACGGCTTCGACGACGCGCCAGGTGCGTTCGTCATCGAACGCCCAGAGGTTTTCGAAGGCGCCTTGGCCTCGAATGAGGATCAGATCGAAACGACCATGTTGAGCTTCCAGTGCTGCCACATAGTGTTTGAAGGCATTTGAGCAGCGCCTGCCGCGCCAGACGAACCCTGACTGCTTGATAAGGGGAGACAACAGCGTCTTGTCGGCAAGATGAATGAAGCGACCTAGGCCCTGGCGACTCTCGCGGTCTACGTCGTATTGGTGGAGCCGGCAGGTTTCTCTATCGGCTGACGAGACTTCCCCCTTGAGGACCAGCAGATGGGCCTCGTGGCCGGCGCTTTGCAGCGCCTTTGCAAGGGTTCTTGTGGCCTGCTCTATCCCGCCCATGCCCATTCTTCTTAGCACGAGCAATACGCGCTTTTTGTCCTTCATGCTCCCGGTCCCAGCTTTTTCTTTGATTTTTCGTTAGTTTAGCAGGTGATTGGTCGGTGCGAATGGCCGAAATAGCGCAGTTTATGATCCAGCATAGTCGGCCCAGTGGAGAGCGGGCGCCCATGGAGTAAAGGGTAGAGGTGGAGAGGAAGCATCGCCGTTGATGTTTCGAGAGGGGGTGGCTCGAACCTGCATAGCATTATGTGGTCTCATTGTTCACTTTTGCGATCGCAGGACACAAGGGCGCCTATCATGAGAACGCTGGTGGTGGTGAGATCCCTCAAGATGGGCGGGATGGAGCGGGTGGCGGTCAACCTGGCAGATGCCTTTCATGAGGCGGGCTATGAAAGCCATCTGGTGTATTTTCGCAAGGTCAAGCGCCCCCTAAGACCAGAGCATTCCGAGGTCAAGGTGCATCACCTGCCGCTGCAACAGCGTAATCGATTGACGCTGGTTGGCTATGGCCTAGAAGTGTTGGCCCGCCTGTTACTCAATCCGCTGATGGGCAGGGCGTTGTTCCTGGGGCTTGGCGTAATGGGCGGCGTCGTGTTTCGGCACTGGTTGAAGCGCTTCGAGCAAGAGCACGGAAGAGTAGACCGTATCGTCTTTCGGGGCATCGGTACCTTCGAGCTGGTCTGGAGCTTTCGCGACAAACGTGCCCGCTACGTGCTCGAAAATATCTTCCACTTCAATGGTGCCAGTCGTCGCAAGGCCCTGTTTGCTCGCTGCCTATACCATCGCCGGGATATCGTGGCAGTGTCTCAGGGGGTGGCCGAAAGCTTGCGCAAGGCGCAGACACTCTGGAAATTTCGCCCACGCTCTCTCACGGTGATTCCCAATCCTTGTCCGCTGCGCTCGATCCGTGAGGCGATGCTGGAAGCCAATGACGCAATACCATCCGAGCCATACCTTTTGAACGTGGCGCGTCTGGTGCCGGCCAAGGGGCACGACCTGCTTCTGCGTGCCTACGCGCGATCCGGTACTAGCTTGCCGCTGGTGCTGGTGGGGGATGGTCAGGAACGAGATAGCCTGGTGGCCTTGGCGAACGAATTAGGCATCGCTGACAAGGTCATCTTCGCCGGTAATCAGCACAACCCGTACCCCTGGATGCGCCACGCTCGGCTGTTTGTGCTCAGCTCGCGTTTCGAAGGCATGGGCATTGTGCTGTTCGAGGCGCTAGCCTGCGGCACGCCAGTATTGTCGGTGGACTGCCCGGGAGGCGTGCGAGAGATTCTCAAGGGTGAACTCGAGACCTGTCTGGTTGAACGTAGCGAGGAAGCCCTCGCTGTCGGAATCACCGCTGCACTCGAAGGGCCCAAGCCTGAAGTGCGTGAGCAATGGCTTGACGACTTCAGACCTGAGCGGGTGGCCCAGGCCTTCGTTATCCGTCGATGAAAGCCCGTTAGTGATGGCCCGTTAGATGGCCTGTGGTTTTAGGCTGGCTGATGTAGGCATCGTGCGCCCATGTTTTGGGGGGCTGTCGAATCGGCGCCAGACTCTCTTAAGGAGACAGATGTCATGAAGGTATTGGTCACCGGTGGAGCAGGCTATATCGGGACCCACACCCTGGTCGAGCTGATCTCCGCCGGGCATGAGGTCGTTGTCTACGATAGCTTCTGCAACAGCTCACCCAGGGCTATTGCAAGGGTTGAAGAGCTGGTCGGGCAGAAGGTGCCTGTGGTCCGTGGGGATATCCGGGATCGCGCCTGTCTGGACAGAGCCTTTGCCGAGCACTCGGCGGAAGCGGTGATCCATTTTGCGGGCCTGAAGGCCGTCGGCGAAAGCTATCGGCAGCCGCTTTCCTACTACGACAGTAACGTGACGGGCACCCAGCGTTTGCTCGAGGCCATGGAGGAGGCTGGGGTCAGATCGATCGTGTTCAGTTCCTCCGCCACGGTTTACGGCGAGGACGTGCCGGTGCCTTACGTCGAGGCCATGGGACGAGGCAGACCTTCCAACCCCTATGGCGCGACCAAGGCCGTGGTGGAGCAGATGATCGAGGATCTGGTCCGGGCCGACGATCGCTGGTCCGCGTCCTTGCTTCGCTACTTCAACCCGATCGGCGCGCATCCCTCCGGGCGTATCGGTGAGGATCCCCAGGGTATCCCCAACAACTTGCTGCCGTTTATCTCCCAGGTGGCGGTGCGGCGTCTGCCGGAGCTGTCCATCTTCGGGGATGACTATCCAACCCGGGACGGCACCTGCGAGCGTGACTATCTGCACGTGGTAGATCTGGCTGTGGGGCACGTCAAGGCGCTGGAGGCGATGAAGGAAATGACATCGTCGGGTGTCGCAACCTATAACCTGGGCACCGGCAGGGGCACGACGGTCCTCGAAATGGTCCGTTCCTTCGAGCAGGTGACGGGGCAGCGGGTACCGTATCGCATCGCTTCACGCCGTGAAGGCGATCTGCCTGCCTTCTGGGCAGACGCCTCGAAGGCAAGATTGGAGCTTGGCTGGAGCGCAGAGAAAACGCTGGAAGACATGATGCGGGATAGCTGGAGTTGGCAGTCGGCAAATCCTGAGGGGTATGGAGGCTAGTTGAGATTTCTATTTTGGCAGGCGTGGCGCATGGCTGTGACTTCCGTCTAGTGCTGTAAAAACTGCGCTAGAACGCTTGTTTTGTGTTTAAGCACATTAGTTGCGCACGGTAGGGCCAAGTATCTGTTCTGGTGAACGTAAGAAGCCGCTGATGATAGGGAGTCCATTCCTTGGTCGGATGCTTCCTGCATGCCTTCTCGCAGCGTATTACGCGTTCTTTTTATCGTGGATCATCTGGACTCAGGCGGAGCGCCTGTAGTGGTCAGGGATTTGATCGCAGGCATGGTCAGCGCTGGTGCAGAGGTCACCCTGCTGATCCTGAGTGACCGACAACGTCACCGTCTGCCTGCTGAGGTGCACCTGGTGACGATGCCCTATGTGGTCAAAGGGAACCTCAGCAAATGGATGCGCTATCGGGCCCACGCGAAGATGCTGGATCGCTGGTTGAAGGAGCAAGCTCACGCCTTCGATCTGGTTTATGCGCACCTGCACCACGCCCATCAGGTGGTATCGCGCTCAGGGCTCAGGGACGTCGCCTGGTATTGCCTGCATGCCGACCCGGTGATTGGCTTTCTCGGCAACAAACATGGCTTCTCGCGGTTATTGAAGAAGCGCAAGGTGCGCGCCTTGTACCAGGGCCGCAAGCTGGTCACCGTATCTCAGGCGATGCTGGATCGATTGTGTCTGCACTTTGGTGTGACGCCGTCTCGTGGCGTGGCCATCCATAATCCGGTCGCCATCGACGATATTCGCCGCTTGGCGGGCTGTGACGTCGATGACGTACCTGATGACTACCTACTGTATGTGGGGCGAATGGATATTCGCCAGAAGCGGCTGGACCGACTGCTTGACGCTTATCTAGCCAGTGGCACCGTCCTGCCATTGATCATGGTAGGTGGAGGGGCAGGGCTAGACGAGGTCAGGTCGATGGTAAAAAAGCGCCAGTTGGAGGGGCGAGTCCTGACCCTGGGGCCCCGGGAAAATCCCTATCCGTATATCGATCGGGCGCGAGCGCTGCTCCTGAGTTCCGACTATGAGGGGTTTCCGCTTGTTCTGCTCGAAGCTTTGGTCTGCCAGACCCCCGTTATCAGCGTCGATTGTCCCACCGGCCCGGCAGAGATACTGACCGGTGATTTGGCGTCGTGGCTCGTACCGCTCGACAGCATCGAGGCCTTTGGCGCCTGTATTGCTCGCCTGGTGAAGGACACGCAGCAGATTGATGACACCCAGTGTGAGCACTATCGGCTGGAGAACGTCGTCGAGCGTTACCTGGCGCTGCATGATGACGATTAGCGCACAGCCGCATTTGGGCGGCCCGCTAGCCCAGGAAAGCAGTGCCTACACTGGCTTTGTCAGGGAGAGCTGTCGCCGAGCTCGTGTTGGCTGAAACGCTACCTGCTGTCCTGGCTGAGATCCCCGTCGAACTGATCCAGGTAGTGGTGGAGGCGGGCGGAGACTTCCTTTAGGTTGTCGTGGCCACGCAGTTTGTTGGGTGTCAGCGAGTCTTCCAGCAGGCGCCATCGCTTGGCCGCCTGGCGTGGCAGGGGCCTGACGTGGGCGTCGACCCAGGTGAAGTCACCCTGCTTGTCGATCAGCAGGTTGTTGAAGTGAAGGTCGCGGTGGACAAAGCCTGCCCGGGCCAGTTGGGCCACTTCTTTGCTGAACTTGTCGAGAAAGCTCGTCTGCTGAGGGCGGGGGAGTTGATCAAACACATCGCCCGCCGTTGTCGCACCGCTGACCCGCTCCATCAAAAGAAGTGATGCGTTTCTGTTGAGGGGATTAAGGCTCAAACCCCAGCCGTGGAAACGTGGCGTGCGAAGTCCCGCCCGCTCGAGGATGCGCATGCTGAGGTACTCCTTGCGCGCATCCGACTGGGCCAGCCAGCGTTTTTCGAGATAGTCCCGTGTCAGCCACTTGAAGGGCTCGAGCGTCTTCGAGAACTTGTCCGGCACCACCTTGGCCAGAATCCTGCCGTCCTGGGAGACAAAAAAGCGGCTGGAGCCCACCGCCTCGAAGGCGGCGGTGGTCGTGGTCTGAGACAGCGCAAGACGCTCCGGCAGGTCGCGGGTGTGGAACATCAGGTAGCGTCGGCGCCGGTCGTTGAAGGGAATATCCAGAAGCTGCATGGTTCAGGCTGACCCTGACTGCAGGGCTTCGAACTTCGGCAGCACGTTTTGTGTGAGAAACTGCTGGTAGTGCCGCGGTTCGATGGTGACGGGCGCCTCGGCCATGCGCGCCATGGCGCTGGCAAGCCCTGCCTCGTCGTTGCGTGCCACCAGAAAGTCCTTAAGCTCTTGGGTCAGGATCTCCTTCGGGCCACTCGGGCAGTCGACGCTGATCACCGGGGTGTGCAGCAGCAGCGCCTCGATCAGTACTCGCGGCAGGCCTTCTGCGTCCGAGGTCAGTACCATGGCCAGGGCGTCTTGTATGTAGGGGTAGGGGTTGGCGGTATAGCCAAGCCAGTGGATGTGATCATCGAGCCCCAGCTCGCCGATCATGTCCCTTAGTCGTTGTTCATTCTCTGGCTTGCCCTTGCCCAGCAGCACCAAGGGTATATCGAGACCATGCTCGTCCCGGGCCTGGCGATAGGCCTGCAGTAGGCGGTCCTGGCGTTTGCGCGGCTCGATGGCGGCAACCGACAACAGGTAGCGGCCTTTTTCGACCCCTGGTGGCAGGCTCAGAGGCTCATCTGCCATTGCGACAAAGGGCTCCCGCTCGTAGGGATTGTAGATCGGGATGATCGTCTCGGCTTCAAGTCCCACCACCTGCTCTAGGTTTTCCTTGACGCCCTCGGACACCGCGATCACCTTGCGCCCGCCGTAGAAGCGGCGCACCTTGGCAAAGGCCTTGTCCCGGGCGGCCGGGTCACTGAACTTGGCGCTGACGTCGGACTTGATCCAGAAGTAGAGGTTGGGCCAGTCCAGGTGCCGGGTGATCTTGTCGCAGGAGCAGGAGATCACCACCTCTGGCCGCCAGGTTTCAAGGGCCTTCTGGACCTTGCGGGCCTGCCACTTTTCGGTCAGTACCGTGGAGGTCGCCTTGGTCAGGCGCGTGACCACCGCCAGGTTCTCGATATCGAGGCCATCAGGAAGGCGGTGCTCTACCTTGTCGCGCAGGGTGAAGACCTTGACGGCGTGACCACGCTGGCGCAACTGATCCGCCGTGTACAAAAGCGACTTCTGGGCGCCGCCCCCGTAGAGGTCTTCGATGACAAAGGCGATTCGCTGATGGTTCACGGTGGCTCCGGTTGAGAATCAGTGGCGGCTGCGGACACCAAAGTTTACCACAGAGCCTTGGTTGGTCTCTTTGCACCTGGAATCTGTTTGCTGCTCAAGTCGCCGGCTCGTACGCTGCGAAGGTTCGTCAAGTGGGCTTTCCTAATTTCAGTGGTATCGCGTTACAATTGGCCCAGTTTTGGAACAGGTGTACATATGAAGATTCTGATTACCGGGATGGCGGGTTTTATCGGTCACGCGGTTGCCAAGCGGTTGAGTGGTCAGGGGCACGAACTGGTCGGTGTCGACAACTTGAATGACTACTACGATGTGGCCTTGAAGGAGGCGCGCCTTGCCGATCTCAAGGGGTGTGAGGACGTCCGCTTCGAGCGTCTGGATATCGCTGATCGTGAGCACGTGGAGCGCCTGTTCAAAGAGGAGGGCTTTGACAGGGTTATCCATTTGGCGGCGCAGGCTGGCGTGCGTTATTCGCTCGAGAACCCTCACGCCTACGCGGATGCCAATCTGGTGGGGCACCTCAATATTCTTGAGGGCTGCCGTCACGGTCGGGTGGAGCACCTGGTCTATGCCTCGTCCAGTTCGGTCTACGGGTCCAACGACAAGGTGCCCTTCGCCACCGACGATGACGTCGACCACCCCATCAGTCTCTATGCGGCCACCAAGAAGGCCAACGAGCTGATGGCCCATACCTACTCCCACCTGTATGACCTGCCCACCACCGGGCTCAGGTTCTTTACCGTCTATGGCCCCTGGGGGCGCCCTGACATGGCGCTGTTCAAGTTTACTCGAGCAGTGCTGGAAGGCCGCCCCATGGACGTGTACAACCATGGCGACATGTCCCGGGACTTCACCTACATCGACGATATCGTCGAGGGCGTCGTACGCGTGCTGGACGTGGTGCCACCCCCTCGTGGCAGTACCGAGGTCACCACCGATACCGCCTCTGCCCCCTACGCGCTCTACAACATTGGCTGTGGTAGCCCGGTGTCGCTGATGGACTTCGTTCGCGCCATCGAAAAAGCGGTGGGGCGAGAGGCGATCTGCCACTACAAGGACATGCAGCCGGGTGATGTGCCGCGCACCTGGGCGGACACCGAGGCGTTGTATCAGGCAACCGGGTATCGCCCGCAGATGCCGGTGGAAGAAGGCGTCAAGCGCTTTGTCGATTGGTATCGCCAGTTCTACGCGGTGTAAGCCATGTGTCAGACATGTGTCAGCCCAGGGGGAGCAAAGGGCGATAGGTTGTGCCTGCAGGTGCTCTCGCTATCCCATTTGACCCAGGCAAGGAAAGGGCTGTGCCATTTGCAGGGCGGGATTGTTATCCTTTGCCGATCAAAAATTTCATTGAGTGAGTGACAAGGGATGAAGATCACCATTTTTGGCACCGGCTACGTGGGGCTCGTCACCGGGACCTGCCTGGCGGACGTCGGTCACGATGTCATCTGCATGGACGTGGATGAGAACAAGATTGCACGCCTCGAAGCCGGGGAGATCCCGATCTTCGAGCCGGGCCTTGAGCCCATGGTCAAGGCCAACGTGTCGGCTGGGCGGCTCAAGTTCACTACCGATGCCGCCAAGGCGGTCAACCATGGTGTGTTGCAGTTTATTGCTGTGGGCACGCCGCCGGATGAAGACGGCAGCGCGGATCTGCAGTACGTGCTGGCGGTGGCCAAGGCCATCGGTGAGCATATGCAGGACGACAAGGTGGTGGTCGACAAGTCCACCGTTCCGGTGGGCACCGCCGATCGGGTCAAGGCGATGGTGGAGTCCCAGCTCGAGCAGCGCGGTGTCAGCCTGAACGTCGACGTCTGCTCGAATCCTGAGTTTCTCAAGGAAGGCGCGGCCATCGAGGACTTTGCCCACGGTGCGCGTATCGTGGTCGGTACCGACTCCGATAAGGTCAAGCAGCTGATGCGGGAGTGCTACGCGCCCTACATCCGTCTGCAGGAAAAGCTGATGTTCATGGACGTGCGGGCGGCAGAGCTGACCAAGTACGCCGCCAACGCCATGCTTGCCACCAAGATCAGCTTCATGAATGAGATCGCGAACCTGGCCGAGCGCCTCGGCGCCGACGTGGAGCAGGTGCGTCGCGGCATCGGCAGTGATCCGCGGATCGGCTACCACTTCATCTACCCGGGCTGTGGCTACGGCGGTTCCTGCTTTCCCAAGGACGTCCAGGCGCTGGCGCGCACCGCCCGCGAGGTGGATTACGAAGCCGAACTGCTGGGGGCGGTGGAAGCGGTAAACCAGCGCCAGAAGCAGACGTTGTTCGCCAAGCTGGCCAGCGCCTTCGACGGCGACCTCAAGGGCCGCACCATCGCCATCTGGGGGCTGTCGTTCAAGCCCAACACCGATGATATGCGTGACGCCCCCAGCCGTACCCTGATGGAGGCCCTGTGGGAGGCTGGCGCCAGGGTCCAGGCCTATGATCCTGAGGCCATGGGCGAGACCCGACGCATTTACGGCGAGCGTGATGACCTGATGTTGGCGGGGGATCGCATCCAGGCGGTCAAGGGCGCCGACGCCCTGGTGATCTGCACCGAGTGGAAGGAGTTCCGCTCGCTGGACTTCCCCTGGCTCAAGGAGCAACTGTCGATGCCGGTGGTGGTGGATGGCCGTAACCTCTACGACCCCGAAAGCGTGCGTCGTGCAGGGCTGATGTACTACGCCGTCGGTCGTGGTGATTCGCTTGAGGGCGTTGCGTAAAGAACGCTGAAGGAGAAGGGGCTATCTGGAAGGCGTTTTAACAGACAGCGCGTGAGCCGCATTGCCTGCTAGCTCTAATAAAGATAGCCGTAAAGAGAAGCGCCCCGAAGGCCTTGGCCTTCGGGGCGTTTTGTTATTGGCGCTGGTGTCCCGCTGGTGTCCGCCTGGCGGGAGCGAAAGGCCCTTAGTCCTTGCGGGCTGACGCCTTGCGCACCGTGCCGGCGAATTCGGCCAGGAAGGCGGCCATCACCGCCAGCATGCCGCCCAGCACGATGGCGAGAGCCATGATCAGAGCCTTGCTGGTGCCCACCGGTTCGCGACTCTGGGATGCCACGCGCTGAATGTTGCCTTCGGCGAGGTAAGCCAGCTTCTCTTCGATGTCGACCACATTTCCGGTGTAGGTGGCCACCAGCTCCGCAGCGCTCTCGGAGGAAGACTGCTTGGCGGCCTCGAGGCTCTCGTTGGCGCTGGCGAGCTGCTGCTCCAGTGTCTCGCGACGCTTGGCGAGAAGTTCATCCTGGTCAGCTTTAACTGTGTCCAGAAGCGTTTGGTGGTACTCCTGGACTAGGTCGGCATGGTCTTCGTCAGCCTCGGAGGACAGGGTCAGGAAGGCAACGTTCTCGGGCGCCTTGGCGGTGGTCTCGAAGCCCAGCCTGTCGAGGGATTTTTCTTCGAGTACTTGGCTGGAGACCGCATCGAAGTAGTAGTTGTCGATCTTGGCGACCACGCTCTCCGGGGTTTCCAGTACGCCGACACCGGCGCCACCGCTGGGCTCGCGTTCAGCCACGTTGTAGATCGATACGTAGCGGTAGCTATCAGTCATGGTCAGGGCAAAGGCAAGTGCCAGCAGCACGATGACCACAAACACCCCAGCCATCATCTTCCAGCGCCTGACCAGGATCAGGGTGATATCGACCAGCGATATCTCGTCATCCGCCGGTGGCCTTGGATAGTAGTGCTCCGGAGGTTGGGTGGGGGTGTTTGCCATTGCAGTGAGGTCCTTGCTCGCGCTTCGCCGTGTCCGAGGAGTCGGTGGCGGAGTGTTCAATGTTATGTAGAAAGTCGATGGCACAATTCATTGCGAGGTGCCTTGCAGAGGATACAGAAGCCGCTGTATCGCGCAAGCGCCTGCGTGCAAGATGAGGCTATGAAAGGGCTGGTGCGCAATGGTTGGTGCGAAGAGGGGCATCCTGATGAGGGCGCGCCTAGTGACTCATTTTGCCTGTTGGTAAAAGGACTGACTTGTCGGCACGCAACAGTCTCGCTGCCAGATCGGCATCCATGGGGCGGTGGTAGTAGAAGCCCTGGAGCAGGTCGCAGCGCATTTCCTGCAATAACGCCTGCTGCTCGTCGGTTTCGACGCCTTCGGCGACGACCTCGAGACCGAGGCGGTGGCCAAGGAAGATGCTGGCTTCCATGATCGCCCTGTCCCTGGGGTCCTGGGTGCACTCGGCGACGAAGGTGCGGTCGATCTTGAGCGCGGTGATCGGCAGCACCTTGAGGTAGCTCATCGATGAGAAGCCGGTACCGAAGTCGTCGATGGCGATCTTGTAACCCTGGTCATAGAGTCTGCGCAGGCTGTCCAGCACGTCCTGGCCGGCCTCGATCAGCACGTTCTCGGTGAGTTCGATGCCGATCTCGCGAGGCCCCAGGCCGTATGACGCGACGCAGGAGGCGAAGGCCTCGAACATGCCGGGCATGACCGCGTGACGTCCGGAGACGTTGACGTCCACGCGCACTTGGCGGCTGCCCTCGGCGCGCCATTGGCGTTGCTGCTCGCACACCTTGTGCAGCACCCAGGTCTCCAGGCGTTTGATCAGTTCGCTGCGTTCGGCCACCGGGATGAACTCAACAGGAGAGATGGCTTCGCCTTCCCGGGTCGTCCAGCGTAGTAGCGCCTCGAGGGAGTCGATATGGCCGCTGACGGCAGCCACCTGGGGTTGATAGACCAGGCCCAGTTCGCCGCCGCCGTCCTGATCGAGCAGGCGCTGCAGGCGTTCGGCGATGGTGTGCTGGCGCACTATTGCCGCGTGGGCTTCGGGGCTGAAGAACTGGTAGGTGTTGCGGCCGGTAAGCTTGGCCCGGGTCTTGGCGGCGTCGGCGCTGCCCACCAGTTCCTGCACCTCGCTGCCATTGTCGGGAAAGGTGCTGATGCCGATCGAGGCGTGGATTCTCAGTTCGCGGCCGTCCACCCGCATCGGGCGGGAGAGGCTTTCCAGCAGGCGCTCTGCCACCTGTATGGCGTCGGTGGCCATGTCCACCTGGGGCAGGGCCAGCACGAACTCATCGGTACCGAAGCGGCAGAGCAGGTCATCGCTGCGCCGGAAGGCCCGCAGGCGATTGGCCGCCTGGCGGATGACCTTGTCGCCGCAGTCGTAGCCATGGGTGTCGTTGATCTCGTTGAAGTGGTCGAGGTCGACAAACAGGATCAACAGGCTGTCGTTGTGGCGCCGACATTCTGCCAGGGTCCGCTTGAGCTCGATTTCGAAGGCGTGGCGGTTGGGCAGGCCGGTCAGGCGGTCGAAGCGCGTCATGTAGTCCAGATCGCGACGCGCCTTGCGCTCACCAGCCAGGTCGATGTCGATACAGAACATCAGCGGATTGTCCGTCTCCCGGCCCAGCATCACGTGGTGGGAGAACACCGGTACGCTGGCGCCGGAACGGTGCTTGAGCTCGAGCTCTTCGGCGGGGATCTCCACGCCGCGGTGGACCCACGCCTGGTGAGCATCGATCACTGCGTCGACCATGGCCTCCGGTATCAACAGCTGTTCCAGGCGCTTGCCCAGGGCTTCCTGCTCGCTGTAGCCATACAGCGCCTGACTGGCGCCATTCCAGTAGATAACGCGCCTGTCCCTGTCGTACCCCTGCACCGCGACCCGCGAAAGGCTCATCAGCAGTTCACGAAAGCGCCAGTCGCTGAGCGTCAGGGACGGCAGCGGGAGGGCGTTCTCGCCGCCGCTGCCGGCATCGGCAGCGGTCGAGCGTGGTGTGTGGAATCTGTCACCGATGTGCAATGGCGTCATTTCCTGAGCAGGGGCAGCGAGGTGTGCCAGAGGGTGTGCCCGAACAAAAGTAACGAATCCGCATATATCGGCAGTGTCGTACAAATTGTCGCTAGCAGCGAGTACCAAACGACGGAATGAGTTTTTCCATTATCGGAATAAACGTCGTAGATACTCTCTTTTGGCAACAAGTTGGTCAACGAAGTTTCTTCGTTCGCGGTATTTGACCGCTGTGTGAGCGCTCCACATGATCCTCGGTGTTGCATATGCAACATCCATGAAGTGCACATGTTTGTGCACAAAACCGAGGTTAATGACATGAAAATAGCGCAGAAAATCGCACAAGGTCGGCATCTTGCCGCCATCGAGACGATCAACGTCGGGCACCGGATTCCTGAATCCGGGTACTGGGATTTGTCTGTCCTTGAGGAGGTCGCTTCTCAGTCCTGGAGCAAGACTCGCCTGGCGCATATTGATCTGTCCGCATGGCAGTCATTCATTGGTGACCTGCCGCGGGATCCCTACGTCAATCGCCGCTGGAAGCGCATGTCCTGGCTGCACCTGAACGACGAGGGAGAGGTCGAAACCCTGGGCGAGTGTCCCATGGCCCAGGGCGGGCGCTTCAATGACGCCGCCAGCATGGCGGATCGGCTGCGCTACTACGAGCCGCTGTTGCCCGAACTTACCGAGCGCGAGGACGTCAAGGCTTTCGTCAAGGCCTGGGCGGAGCTTTGGGGGCTCGAGCGCCGCGCGCCCATTCTGATGCAGATCACCGGTGTACGTGGTGACGGCACCGTGGATCCGTTGCAGGGGCAGGGCATCCACGCCGATGGCTGCAAGTACTTGAGCATCGTGGTGCTCAATCGCGACAACGTGAGCGGGGCGGTGAACACCCTGTATCGGGACAAGGCCGGCCAGCAGGAAGTCGGCCGGGTGACGCTGGCGCCGGGGGAGGTGCTGCATCTGCGTGATGATCGCCTGTTCCATAGCGTCGATGCGATCACCCAGTGTGAGCCAAGCGCCCCTTTCGAGCGCTTTATCATCATCATCAACGCCTGCTTCGTCGACGAATTCCAGAATCGCATGTTGCGCCGCCACTTCCCCCAGGCGGTGTTGAACGAAGCGATACTGGAGAGCGCCAGCTGAAGGCCGGCGTGCACCTGGCAAGATGGCGTCGGTGGCGTTTCACCGACGTTGAGGGAGCGGGTCGAGGGCCCGGACCAGCCGCTTGCTATGCTGGCATGCGATAGGGCCTACGGCGCTTACTTCACCCCAGCATTACCGCCAGGCGACCTTGGTCGCCTGGCGGTACTTTTTGTTGAGATATTCTCTGCTATTGAGACCTCGCCTGCCGTTAATGTCCTGTCTGCCATCAAGGCCTCGCCTGGCATAGAGATCTTGCCTGGAAACTGACTTCTCCATCGCCTCAGCCTTGGCCTCAGATTCCTTCACGCACCGCCTGCTCCAGGCGGGCAAGTCGCCCGGGCTCGAGGGCATCGGCCACGGCGGTGATGCGCAGCACATGGCCGAGGGCCGGGTGAGCCGGGCGTGCGATCAGTTTGCCTTCGTCCAGCAGGTCGGCGTTGACCTGCTTGGCCAGATCCGCATCTGCCAGACGAATACCGATAAAGTTGGTGCCGCTCTCCAGCACGTCGGCGCCCAGCGCCTTGAAGTGCTCGGCGAGGCGCGCCCGGCGCTCCAGCACTGCCTGGATGTGGGCGTCGGTCTCGTCCTGGTGGTCGAGCACCACCTCGGCGGCGGCCAGGCTCAGGGTCGACACCGCGTAGTGGATGCGCACCTTCATCAGCATCGCCAGGGTGTCGGGCTCGGCGATGGCGTAGCCGACGCGCAGCCCGGCCAGGCCGTGGGCCTTGGACAGGGTGCGACAGCGAATCACCCCAGGCAGGGCGCGGGTAAAGCTCGGCTTGGCGGCGTCGTCGCGGAAGTCGTGATAGGCCTCGTCCAGCAGCAGCCAGCAGTCATCAGGCAGGGCGTCACGCAACCGCGCGACCGTAGCCTCGTCGTGGACGAAGCCGGTGGGGTTGTCCGGGTTGGCCAGGTAGACGAGCCGAGCGTGGTGGCTGTGGGCGGCGTCGATCAAGGCGTCGATGTCCGGCGCCAGGTGGTCGCTGGTTTCCTCGTAGTCGACCTCGATCAGGCGGCAGCCCTGGCCCTTGGCGAAGTAGCCGAAGGTCGGGTAGGTGCCGGCGGAGCTGACCACGCTGGTACCAGCAGGGGCGGTGGCCCGAAGCACCAGCGCCAGCAGGCTGTCGCAGCCGGCGTCCACCCGCAGGGTGTCCAGGTCGAAGCCGTGCAGCCGGACGAGGCGTTCGCGCACGCCCAGGGCCTCTGAGTCACCGTAGCAGTAGACGTGCTCGACCATGGCGTCACCGAAGTGCTCGCGCAGGGCGCGATGGGGCATGTCCAGGCCTTCGTTGGAGCCCAGACGGTGGGGGATCTCCTTGCCGATACGGCGCTTCAGCACCCAGATGCCAGGGAAGGGGTTGTCCGGTCCCGGGGAGTAGAGGTGGTCGGCGAAGGTGGGGGTATCGGATGCCATGGGATGTCCTGTGGGAGTTGGCTTGAAGGGGGCGGATGCGTGTCAGAGGGGGCCGAAAGCGTTACGACAGCGGCCTATGCTAATAGGTCACGTCAGGTCAGGTCAGGTCAGGTCAGGTCTGTAGCGCGGTCCAGGGCACCACCTTGTGGCGGTTGAGCAGGCCATGGGGGTCGAGGGTGCGCTTGAGCGTCGCCATCAGCGCGAGTTCCTCGGGGCTTCGCGAGATCGACAGCCAGTCGCGCTTTTCCAGGCCGATGCCGTGCTCGGCGGAGATCGATCCCTTGACCCGGGCCAGCGGCTCGTAGAGGCAGGCCTCGACCCCTTGGCGGGTGTCCGGATCATCGCTGCCCACACCCACCGACAGGTGCAGGTTGCCGTCGCCCAGATGGCCGAACACCGCCAGGCGCACCTGTGGCCAGCGGGCCTCGAGGCGTGCCTGAACCTCGGTGACATAGTCCTGCATCTCGCCGATCGGCAGGCTGACGTCGAAGGCCATGATCGGCGAGAGCGCCTCCACCAGTCCTTCGATATCATCGCGAATCGCCCATAGCTTGTCGCGCTGGCTTTCCGACTGGGCGATCACGGCGTCGATCACCCAGCCCTGTTCGACGGACGCTTCGAGTGCCGCCTCGAACTGCTGGCGGTGGTAGTCCTCGTCGTTGGCCAGCGACTCGACCAGGGCGTAGTAGGGCGCGTCGGTGTCCAGAGGCGGCTGATGACGTTCCTGTTCGGTGATCAGGGCGAAGTGGTTCTGCCACATGGCCTCGAAGGCGGCCAGGCTTCCGCCAAGGCTGTCACGCAGGTGCGCAAGCAACGACGTCATCGAGGTGAAGTCGGGGCAGGCGACCAGCGCGGTGCGGGTGTCGCCAAGCGCCGGCTGCAGCTTGAGCACCGCCCGGGTGACCACGCCCAGGGTGCCTTCGCTGCCGATAAATAGCTGCTTGAGGTCGTAGCCGGCGTTGTTCTTGAGCATCGGGCTCATGGCGCTGATCACCTGGCCATCGGCCAGCACCGCCTCGAGCCCCAGCACCTGCTGGCGCATCATGCCGTAGCGGATCACCCGGTTGCCGCCGGCGTTGGTGGCGATATTGCCACCGATGCTGCAGCTGCCGCGGGCGCCCAGGTCGAGCGCAAACTGCATGCCGACCTCGCGGGCGGCCTCCTGGACCTTCTGCAGCGGCGCGCCGGCCTGCACGGTGATGGTGCCGGCCACCGGGTCGATCTCCTCGATGGCGGCAAGACGCTCGAGTGACAGCGCCAGCTCGTCCGGGGCAGTTTCCGCGCCGTGGACCAGCCCGGTCAGGCCGCCGTGGGTGACGATGGGCTGTCGGGCCTGGT